>NZ_JBSFNN010000007.1:0-134954 GCF_053587115.1 Streptomyces sp. NPDC003697 | reverse complement strand
CGCCTCGGCCAGCACCTCGCCCCACGGGTCCACCACGATCGAGTGACCCGCCTGCCGAACCCCCGCGTGCGTGCCCGCCGTTCCGCACGCGAGCACGAACGCCTGGTTCTCCACCGCCCGCGCCTGCGCCAGCAGCGTCCAGTGCGCGCGCCGCCGTTCGGGCCAGCCGGCCGGGATCACCAGGGTCTCGGCACCGGCGTCGACGAGTCCGCGGAAGAGTTCGGGGAAGCGGAGGTCGTAGCAGGTGGCCAGACCGAGCGTCGTCTCCGGCAGACGCACCGTCACCTTCTCCCGTCCCGCGCCCATCAGCACGGCCTCGCCCTTGTCGAAGCCGAAGCGGTGGATCTTGCGGTAGGCGGCGGCCAGGTCACCGGACGGGGCGAAGAGGAGGGAGGTGTTGTAGAGGGTGCCGTCCGCGTCGCGTTCGGGGACCGACCCGGCGTGCAGCCACACGCCCGCCTCGCTCGCCGCCTTCGCCATCACCTCGTACGTGGGCCCCTCCAGCGGCTCGGCCTCGCTCCGGAACTCCTCGAAGGCGAAGGCCCCGGTCGTCCACAGTTCGGGCAGGACGACGAGGTCGGCGCCCTCCTGCTCGCGCACCAGCGCGGCCACCCGCCGCCGCCGCGATACGACCGATTCGTCCTCGTCCACAGCGATCTGGATCAGCGAGGCGCGCACACTACCACCGTCCTGGCACTAGGGCCGTCCACACGGGCCTACGATCGTCACACGAAAGCACTGCCGGGGTGCTCCACAGCAGCGTAACTTGGGGGCTCCCCCTGTTCGAGGGCAGCCGCGAGCTCGGGGGAGTTCGGCGACACCCGCCGACCGCAGCCACCCACCCACTGGCAATGCCGCGACAACCTGCCCGTGTACCGACCGCCGAGGGGTCCCGTTCCGTGAGTCTGCATCCCACCCTCCAGCCCTACGCCGACGCCTGGACTCACTCCGTGGAAGCGATATCAGAGCTGGTGCAGCCGCTCGTGGAGGGCGAGTGGAACCGGCGGACACCGTGTCCCGGCTGGTCCGTCCGCGACCTGGTCTCCCACGTCATCGGACTGGACTGCGAGGCGCTCGGCGACCCGCGGCCCATCCACACCCTCCCCCGTGACCTGTTCCACGTCACCAACGACCACCAGCGCTACACGGAGATGCAGGTCGACGTCCGCCGCCACCACACGGCGCCGGAGATGACGTCGGAGCTGGAGTACACGATCATCCGCCGCAACCGCCAGCTGCGGAACGAGTCCCGCGACCCCGGCACCAAGGTGCGCGGGCCGCTCGGTACGGAGCTCACCCTCGAAGAGTCCATGCGCTACCGCGCGTTCGACATCTGGGTGCACGAGCAGGACCTGCGCGCGGCCCTCGGCCGCCCCGGCGACCTCGACTCCCCGGGCGCCCACGTCACCCGTGACTACCTGCTCGGCGAGTTGCCCCGCGTCGTCGCGGAGAGGGCCGACGCGCCGCGCAGCTCGGCGATCGTCTTCGACGTCCACGGTCCCGTCGAGTTCCTGCGCACGATCCGCGTGGACATCCAGGGGCGCGGCACCCTGGAGACCGCCCCGGCCCTCGGGCCGGCCGCCGCGCTCACCCTGGACTGGGAGACCTACGTCCGTCTGGCCTGCGGCCGGGTGACCCCGGAGGCGGTCGCGGACCGGGTGAAGACCGAGGGCGACCCGGACCTGACGGCGGCGATCCTGCGCAACTTCACGGTGACGCAGTAACGGCACCGGTCGCGGAGCACGACCGGTCGCGGAGCGCGGTCGGTCACGGAACACGGTCGGCCGCGCGGCACGACCGGTCGGTGGAACACGACCGGCTTGCGGAACCCGATCACGGAACACCCTCACGCGACACCGCCGCGGCTCCCGGCGGGCGGAGTTCCCCGGCCCTCACCACCGGCCGGGGAGGCCCGCCCGCCGGTGAGGGACGTTCCGGTGCCCGCTTCGGCGGCCACGCGACGGCCCCACCGGCACCGGCGCCCCTGGTGCCGCGCGGACCCGCGCCGTCACGCCGGGACGTGCACCGTCTCCACCCGGCTGGCCACCAGCCGCTCCCGCTCCCGGCGGGCCGCCCGCTTCCGCAGTCGCAGGATCTGGCTCACCCCGAGCACCTGCAGCACGAACACCGCCGAGAAGGCGACCCGGTAGTCGTCCCCGGTCGCGTCCAGCAGCACCCCGATCGCGAGCAGCGTCGTCATCGAGGCGATGAAACCGCCCATGTTGGTGATGCCGGACGCCGTCCCCTGCCGCTCCGGCGGGTTCGCCGGCCGCGCGAAGTCGAAGCCGATCATCGAGGCCGGCCCGCACGCCCCGAGCACCGCGCACAGCACGACGAGCAGCCACATCGGCGCCCGTCCGGGCCACGCCAGCGTCACCGCCCACAGCAGGGCCGTCGCCGCCACCGTGCCCAGCGCCAGCGGCAGCCGCGCCGCGTGGTGCCGGGCGATGATCTGCCCGTACACGAGTCCGACGACCATGTTCGAGAGCACGACGAGCGTGAGCAGTTCGCCGGCCGTCGCCCGCGACAGCCCCTGCGCCTCGACGAGGAACGGCAGGCCCCACAGCAGCAGGAACACCATCGCCGGGAACTGCGTGGTGAAGTGCACCCACAGGCCGAGCCGGGTGCCCGGCTCCCGCCAGGAGGCGGCGATCTGCCGGCGGACGTACGCGGCGCCCTGGTGCGGCACCGGCTGCGGTGCGAAGCCCTCGGGGTGGTCCCTGAGGAACAGGACCAGCAGCACCAGGACGGCCACGCCCGCCAGCGCGCTGCCGGCGAACGCCGCCGTCCAGCCGACCGCGTGCAGCAGCCGGGCCAGCACCAGCGTGGACACCAGGTTGCCCGCCATGCCGACCAGCCCGGCGAGCTGGGCGACGAGCGGCCCGCGGCGGGCGGGGAACCAGCGCGTGCCCAGCCGCAGCACGCTGATGAACGTCATCGCGTCGCCGCAGCCGAGCAGCGCGCGGGAGACGAGTGCCAGGCCGTACGACGGCGAGAAGGCGAAGCCGAGCTGCCCGACCGTGAACAGCACCACACCGATGCCCAGCACCTTCTTGGTGCCGAGCCGGTCGACCAGGAGGCCGACGGGTATCTGCATGCCCGCGTAGACGAGCAGCTGGAGGATGGAGAAGGTGGACAGGGCGGAGGCGCCCACGTGGAAGCGGTCGGCGGCGTCGAGGCCGGCGACCCCCAGCGAGGTGCGGAAGATGACCGCGACGAAGTAGACGGCGACGCCGATGCCCCAGACGGCGACGGCCCGCCGTCCGCCCGGGGGATCCCCCGGCAGCGACACGGACGGCGAACTCATCGGACCTCACCCCGCGCCAGGTGGGAGAACCAGCTGACGTGGCGGTGGACGACGCCGACGGCCGCCTCCGCGTCGGCGGAGCGCAGCGCGTCCAGGATCTCCTCGTGCTCGGCGAGCGTCTTGGCGATCCGGTCGGGGTGGGAGTGCATGACCGCGATCCCCATGCGCAGCTGCCGGTCGCGGAGCTGGTCGTAGAGCCGGGAGAGGATCTCGTTGCCGGCGCTGCGGACGATCTCGGCATGGAAGCAGCGGTCGGTGACGGCGGCCGCGGCGAAGTCCCCGTCGGCGGCCTGCCGCTTCTGCCGGGCGAGCAGCTCCTCCAGCCGTTCGACGAGACCGGGCGGCGCGGGGACGGCCTTGCGGACGGCGTGCTCCTCGACCAGCAGCCGGGTCTCGACGACGTCCGCGATCTCCTGCGCGGAGACGGGCAGCACCAGGGCGCCCTTCTTCGGGTACAGCCGGATGAGCCCTTCGGCCTCCAGCCGCAGCAGGGCCTCGCGCACCGGTGTGCGGGAGACCCCGACGGCCTCGGCCAGCTCACCCTCGGTCAGGAGTGTGCCGCCCTCGTAGTGGCGGTCCAGGACCCCTTGCTTGACGTGGGTGTAGACGCGGTCGGCGGCGGGGGGTTGCTTCACGGCCAGGGTCATGTCCACAGCATAGATACAACAGGTACGCATGACCGGTGCGGTCCAGGATGCGGACCGACTGGAAAATCACCCGGGCGATCGCGCAACCTTCGGGGCCCTTCACCTGTCACACAGCTGTGGCCCTTCCCTATGGGGACTCAACTGGGCCGCACCCTAGGGGCAGTCGACACCAATCGGGGTACCTCACTTGAAAACCGGCATTCAGGGCTTCCGCTTCCGCCGCGCCGCCGCCGTCGCCTTGACGTCCGGCGCCGTGCTCGCCACCGGAGCTCTCACCGCGGCGCCCGCCCAGGCCGTCAGCACGCCCTCGATCGTGGCCAAGGGCGGCTACGTCATGAACGACGCGAACGGGACGTCGCTGTACATGAAGGGCGCGGACACCCCGCGTTCCACCGGCTCCACGACGAAGATCATGACCGCGAAGGTCGTGCTCTCGCAGCCGAACCTGAACCTCGACACCAAGGTCACCATCCAGAAGGCGTACAGCGACTACGTCGTCCGCAACAACGCCTCCCAGGCCCACCTCATCGTCGGCGACAAGGTCACGGTCCGCCAGCTGCTGTACGGGCTGATGCTGCCGTCCGGCTGCGACGCCGCCTACGCCCTGGCCGACAAGTTCGGCTCGGGTACGACGCGGGACGCGCGCGTGAAGTCGTTCATCGGCAAGATGAACACCACCGCCCGCAACCTCGGCCTGAAGAACACCCACTTCGACTCGTTCGACGGCATCGGCATGGGCTCGAACTACTCGACGCCGCGCGACCTGACGAAGATCGCCAGCAGCGCGATGAAGAGCGCCAATTTCCGCGCCATCGTGAAGACGAAGTCGTACACGGCCAGGACCGTCACCAAGACGGGCAGCACCCGCACGATGGCCCCCTGGACGAACACGAACACCCTGCTGAGCAGCTACAGCGGCGCCACCGGCGTGAAGACCGGCTCCGGCCCGGAGGCCAAGTACTGCCTGGTCTTCGCCGCCACCCGGAACGGCAGGACGGTCATCGGCACGATCCTCGCCTCCTCCTCCGTCTCGCAGCGCTCCTCGGACGCGACGAAGCTCCTGAACTACGGCTTCGCCAAGCTGGGCTGACGCTCGGCCACCCGGAATCGAACGGGCCCGCCGCATCGCGGCGGGCCCGTTCGCGTACGTCGGCACATTCTCCAATGAAGTGAATGGTGATAGTGTCATTAGCACCATGCTGCTGCGTTTGGACAAGACGGACTCCCGGCCCCTGCACGAGCAGGTCGCGGGCGCCGTCCGGCGCGCCATCGCCGAGGGCGAGTGCCGGCCGGGCGACCGCCTGCCGGCGGCACGCGACCTCTCCCAGGCCCTCGACATCAACGTCAACACCGTCCTGCGCGGTCTGCGCGACCTGCGGGACGAGGGCCTGCTGGAGTTCCGCAGGGGCCGGGGGGTGACCGTGACCCAGGGCGCCCACCCGGACTCGGGACTGCGCACGCGCGTACGGGAACTGGTGGCCGAGGCGGCACGGCTGGGCTACGGCCGGGACGACCTCGTCGAGATGATCAGGAGGACGCCGTGAACGACGGGAGGCGACGGGGAGTGCGCTGGGGCGCCACGTTCTGGACGCTGGGCACGGCCGTCCTGATCGCGGGACTGCCCTGGGCCGCACGGGAACGGCTGCCGGACCCGGTGGCCACCCACTGGGACCTGGCCGGGGACGCCCCCGACGGCTCGATGCCGCTGTGGCTGGCCTCCCTGCTTCCGGCGCTGATCTGGCTGGCCCTCGCCGGGTACGTCCTCATGGCACGGCGGCGCCCCGGACGCGGTCCCCGCACGGCACGGCAATCGGCTGCACCGGTGGGCCTGCTGGTGCTGGGCACCGTCCTCACCTGCGTGCAGGCACTGCTCGTCCGCGCCAACATCGACCACACAAACTGGCAGCAGGCGCGCCTGTCGCCTGCCTGGATCGCCGCCCCGCTCGTGGCGGCGCTCGTCGCCGGGGCCGTCGGGCGGCGGGTGAGCGGGCGGGGACGCGACACGGACCCCTCGGCCACGGAGCAAGGCGGCCGGGGACTCACCCTGGAGGTGCCGGAAGGGCAGCGTGTGGTCTGGTTCTCGCGCGCCACCAACCGCTGGCTCCATCTGCTGGCGGCCGGCACCGGGCTGGTGGCCGCGGGCGACCTCGTCGCCCTCGCCGCCGGCCTCACCACGTCCTCGCAGGCGTGGCGCCTGTTCGTCCCGTGCGCGATCGTCTCCCTCGCGACGGCGGTCTGCTCCTCGGTCCAGGCGCGTGTCTCCGAACGCGGCCTGGAGGTGGGGTTCGGCCCGCTGGGCTGGCCCGTACGGCGCTGGTCCCCGGCCGCCATGGAGTCGGCGCGCGCCGAGCACCGCAGCCCGGCGCAGGTCGGCGGCTGGGGCTACCGCTTCAACGGCCTGGGGACGACGGTGATGCTGCGGGCCGGGGAGTGCCTGGTCGTCCGCGTCCGGGGCAGGCGCACGGACTTCGCGGTCAGCGTGGACGACGCGCAACGCGGAGCCGCCCTGCTGAACGCCCTGCGCACGGCACGGCACGGCTGATACGAAGCCGGCGGCCGCTCGGCGCCGCCCCCGGCGCACCACGCGGGAACCCGGCGGCCGCTCGGCCGCGCCCGGCACACCGCGCGTGCGAGGTGAACCGGCCCCAGGCGTCCGGGCCGAACCTCACCATCGGTCCGTCGGCATCCTGGGAATCCCTCACGGCGACGGCGCCGGGGACGTTGCGGGCGACTTCGACGCACTCGCCGTTGCCGCTGCTGCAAGTGGACTTGACGAAGGGGAAGCGCGGCACGGCTCACATCTCCTTGCGGATGCCTTCGATCAGGGCAGCGGAGTCGCGAAGAGCGAGCCTGCGGACGGGTGACGGCTCCCCCTGGCCACCCCGGACTCCGCTGCCCGTGCACGCGACGGAGCCGCGCACCCCCGGACGGGATGCGCGGCTCCGTGTGCCGTGCGCGGCGGCGCCGCTCGGGGCTACGCCCAGGTGATCAGCCGCTTGGGCTGTTCCAGGATCGCCGCCACGTCCGCCAGCACCTTCGAGCCCAGCTCGCCGTCGACCAGGCGGTGGTCGAAGGAGAGGGCCAGGGTCGTGACCTGGCGCGGCTTCACCTTGCCCTTGTGCACCCACGGTTGGAGCTTGATCGCGCCGACCGCGAGGATCGCCGACTCGCCCGGGTTCAGGATGGGCGTGCCGGTGTCGACACCGAAGACGCCGACGTTGGTGATGGTGACCGTGCCGCCCTGCATCGCCGCCGGGGACGTCCTGCCCTCACGGGCCGTCGCGATCAGGTCCCCGAGGGCCTGGGCCAGTTCCGGCAGCGTCTTGGCGTGCGCGTCCTTGATGTTCGGGACGATCAGGCCGCGCGGCGTCGCCGCCGCGATGCCCAGGTTGACGTAGTGCTTCTGCACGATCTCCTGGTTGGCCTCGTCCCAGGACGCGTTGATCTCCGGGTTGCGCCGGATGGCCACCAGCAGGGCCTTGGCGATCAGCAGGAGCGGGTTGACCCGCAGGCCCTGCATGTCCTTGTCCTGCTTGAGCTCCTCGACCAGCCGCATCGTCCGCGTCACGTCCACCGTCACGAACTCGGTGACGTGCGGGGCCGTGAAGGCGGAGCCGACCATCGCCGCCGCGGTGGCCTTGCGGACGCCCTTGACCGGGACGCGGGTCTCCCGCGCGCCGTCGAACGACGTCGGGGCGGCCGGGGCCGCGGGAGCGGCGGCCGGGGCGGCGGTCACCGGCTCGGCCGGCTGCGGCGGGGCCGTCGCCGCCGCCACGGCGGCGTGCACGTCCTCACGGGTGATGACGCCGTCGGGGCCCGAGGGCACCACGGTCGACAGTTCCACGCCCAGGTCCTTGGCCAGTTTGCGCACCGGCGGCTTGGCCAGCGGCCGGGCCTGTCCGACGGGCGCCGCGGGGGCGACGGGCGCCGCGGGGGCGGCGGGGGCGGCCGGGGCCGCGCCGTGGCCGTTCAGCTCCGTCTGGAGCGCCGTCGCCGCCTGCGCGGCCCCGGCGTCCGGGCTCTTGCGAGGACGGCGCTTGGTCGAGGACGCGGAGACGCCGTAGCCGACGAGGACCGGCTGGCGGCCCTGCGGCTTGTCCTCCTCGTCCTCGGCGCCGGCCGGGGCCGGGGCGTGGGCGGCCGGAGCGGCGGCCTGGGCCGGTACCTCCGCGGGCGCCCCGCCCGCCACGTCCACCGCGATGATGGACGTGCCCACGTCCACCGTGGTGCCCTCGGGGAACCGCAGCTCGCGGACCACGCCGTCGTAGGGGATGGGGAGTTCGACGGCGGCCTTGGCCGTCTCGACCTCGCACACCACCTGACCGTCGGTGACGGTGTCACCCGGCTGGACGTACCACTTGAGGATCTCCGCCTCGGTGAGCCCCTCGCCCACGTCCGGCATCCTGAACTCGCGCACGGACGCTTCCGTCATCGTCGTCACGACCTTCTCCTCAGTACGCCAGCGAGCGGTCGACGGCGTCGAGCACGCGGTCCAGGTTCGGCAGGTACTCCTCCTCCAGGCGGGCCGGCGGGTACGGCGCGTGGTAGCCGCCGACGCGCAGCACCGGGGCCTCCAGGTGGTAGAAGCAGCGCTCCGTGATCCGGGCGGCGATCTCCGCGCCGGAACCGAAGAACACCGGCGCCTCGTGCACGACGACCAGACGGCGGGTCTTCTCCACCGACGCCTGGAGGGAGTCGAAGTCGAGCGGGGAGACCGAGCGCAGGTCCAGGACCTCCAGGGACTTGCCCTCCTCGGCGGCCGCCGCCGCGACCTCCTGGCAGAGCTTCACCATCGGGCCGTACGCGGCCAGCGTCAGGTCCGTGCCCTCGCGGACGACCTGCGCCTTGTGCAGCGGGCCGGGGATCGCCTCCGGGTTGACCTCGGACTTGTCCCAGTAGCGCCGCTTGGGCTCGAAGAAGATCACCGGGTCGTCGCTCTGGATGGCCTGCTGCATCATCCAGTAGGCGTCCGACGCGTTCGACGGGGTGACGATCTTCAGGCCGGCCACATGGGCGAACAGCGACTCGGGGGACTCGGAGTGGTGCTCGACCGCGCCGATGCCTCCGCCGTAGGGGATGCGCACGACGACCGGCAGCTTCACCTTGCCCAGGGAGCGCGCGTGCATCTTCGCGAGCTGCGTGACGATCTGGTCGTACGCCGGGAAGACGAAGCCGTCGAACTGGATCTCCACCACCGGGCGGTAGCCGCGCAGGGCCAGGCCGATCGCGGTGCCGACGATGCCGGACTCCGCGAGCGGGGTGTCGATGACGCGGCTGTCGCCGAAGTCCTTCTGCAGACCGTCCGTCACCCGGAACACGCCGCCGAGCTTGCCGACGTCCTCACCCATGATCAGGACCTTGGGGTCCGATTCCAGGGCACGGCGCAGCGACTCGTTGATCGCCTTGGCCAGGGCCATCTTCTCCGCTGCCATGTCAGACCCCCTCTGCGTCCGCGAACGACGCCTGGTAGGCGGCGAACTGGGCGCGTTCCTCGTCGACGAGCGCGTGCCCGTCCGCGTACACGTTCTCGAAGATGGCGAACCGGTCCGGGTCGGGCATGGCACGGACCGCTTCGCGCACTCGCCTGCCCAACGCCTCGCTCTCGCTCCCCAGTTCCGCGAAGAACGACTCGTCCGCGTGGTTCGAGGCCTCCAGGTAGCGGCGCAGGCGCAGGATCGGGTCCTTCGCCTCCCAGGCGGCCCGCTCGTCGTCGTGGCGGTAGCGGGTCGGGTCGTCGGAGGTGGTGTGGGCGCCCATGCGGTAGGTGTACGCCTCGACCAGGGTCGGGCCCTCACCCCTGCGGGCGCGCTCCAGCGCCCACTTGGTGACCGCCAGGCAGGCCAGCACGTCGTTGCCGTCCACCCGGACGCCGGGGAAGCCGAAGCCCTGCGCACGCTGGTAGAGCGGGACACGGGTCTGCTTCTCGGTCGGCTCGGAGATCGCCCACTGGTTGTTCTGGCAGAAGAACACCACGGGGGCGTTGTAGACCGCGGAGAAGGTGAACGACTCGGCCACGTCGCCCTGGCTGGAGGCGCCGTCGCCGAAGTAGGCGATGACGGCGGAGTCCGCGCCGTCCTTGGCGACGCCCATCGCGTAGCCGGTGGCGTGCAGCGTCTGGGAGCCGATGACGATCGTGTACAGCTGGAAGTTGTTGCCGTTGGGGTCCCAGCCGCCGTTGTTCACGCCGCGGAACATGCCCAGCAGGTTGGTCGGGTCGACGCCGCGGCACCAGGCGACGCCGTGCTCGCGGTAGGTCGGGAAGACGTAGTCGTCCTCCCGGGTGGCCCGGCCGGAGCCGATCTGGGCGGCCTCCTGGCCGAGCAGCGACGCCCACAGGCCCAGCTCTCCCTGGCGCTGCAGGGCGGTGGCCTCGGCGTCGAAGCGGCGGGTGAGCACCATGTCGCGGTACAGGCCGCGAAGCTCCTCGGGCGTGATGCCGGCGACGTACGCGTCGTACTCGGCGTTCTCCACCCGCTCGCCCTCGGGCGTCAGCAACTGCACGAGCTGGGTGTCGGCGGTGCCGGTGGCCTCCTTGCCGGCCGTACGGCTGGTACGGGTGGTGCGCCGGGTGCCGGTGGCCTCGGGCGCCGCGGCGCCCGTGCCGGCCGTCTTCTTCGCGCCGGTGCTCCCGGCCTTGCTTCCGGCGCTGCGTCGCGGTGTGCGCGGGGCAGTGCTCTCCACGGTCACGTGTGCTCCTCCGTCGGTCCGGCCCCCGGGGTTGCCGGCAGGCCTGGGGTTCCCCCCTGCTCGTGAGAGCTGGGGGGAGGCTCACCTGCCCGGCAGCCAGGCACGGGGTGGGTGCCACTCGGCCGGGAACAGGCGTGACAGGTGCCCCGGCGAGCGCCCTGCAGCAGTCACGTTACCCAGTGCGCCACATTTCTGTGAAACCCCTCCTGACCTGCGTTTTTGCTTGGATTTCCAAGTATTTCGTTACTAGGAGGTCCAAGTACCGCGCAGGGCTTCGGGGCAGCCGCTGGTCACAGCCCTGCAGGGGGCCGGAACACGGGCACGTTATCCCGGTGGACCTTGCCACGGGAAGAGCTCAGCGGGGGGACACACTGCTCCTCCCGTGGGACGGCCGGCGGGTCGGCCTCGGCCGCCCCGGCGAGTCGTGCCCGGCGGACGGCGCGCACACGCCGCGGTCCTCATGCGACCGGAAGCGACCGGCGCTGACTGTCTGTGACAAGCCGCAGCTCAGAGGGCCCGGGCCGTGCCCTACTATCGGCGCGTGTCGCGCCCTTGTGTACCACCCCCCGCGCCTCATGCGCCCCCGTTACGTGCCGTGCTCAGCCATTACTCCGCCGGTTCCGCCCTCACCTGCGAGCCCGTCGACCAGGGCCTGCTCAACCGGGGCTACCGACTGCGCACCACCCGGGGCCGGTACTTCCTCAAGCACCACTTCGACCCCGACACCGCCGACCCCGCGGCCATCGCCCGCCGGCACCGGGCCACCGAGCGCCTCGCCGGCCTGGGCGTGCCGGTGGCCCCCGCCCTGCCCGGGCGCGACGGGCGCACGGTCGCCGTCGTCGGCGGTCACGCGTACGCCCTGCACCCCTGGATCGACGGTGGGCACCGCCACGGCGGTCAGCTCACCACCGGCCAGTGCGAGCGGCTGGGCGCGCTGCTCGGCGCCGTGCACGCCGGCCTGGAACGCGTGATGCCCCCGAAGGGGCGCACCCGCCCCGCCACGAGTCCCCACCCGGTGCGCAGCGCCGACCCCGCCGGCACCTTCGCCCTCATCGACGACCTGCTCGCCCGGGTCCGCCGGCACCGCCCCCGCGACGCCTTCGACGCGCTCGCCCGCCACCGGCTCCTGGAGCGCCGCACGCTGCTGGAGCAGCACGCGGACCGGCGCCCTCCGCCCGGTGGTCCGGTGGGGTGGGTGCACGGCGACTTCCACCCGTTCAACCTGCTGTACCGGGGGGACGCGCCCGCCGCGATCGTGGACTGGGACCGGCTCGGCGTGCAGCCGCGCGCGGAGGAGGCCGTCCGCGCGGCCGCGATCTTCTTCGTGCGGCCCACCGGCGCCCTGGACCTCGCGAGGGTGCGGGCGTACGCGCGCGCCTACCGCCGCGCGGCCGGCGCCACTTCCTCGGAGCTCGCGGCGGCCGTGCACCGCGTGTGGTGGGAGCGCCTGAACGACTTCTGGATGCTGCGCTGGCACTACACGCGCGGAGACACCCGGGCGGACCCGCAGTTCCCGGCCGCCTCCGCGCTCGTGGTGTGGTGGACGCGGCGGTATGACGCGGTGTGCGGGGCGTTCGCGGAGTGAGGGGGCTGCCGGCCGCGTGCGGCCGCGGATATGGCCGCGCGGGTCATCCACCTTGGGGGATCGGGACGACGCCGGGGGACCGGCGGCACCGGTGGCCTTCAGGGAGTGGCGCCGCCGATCGCGGCACCGACCGTGGAGCCCGAGTTCGTGCCGCCGTCCGTGGTCCCGCCGTTCGCGTTTCCGCCGTTCGCGTTTCCGCCGTTCGTGGTCCCACCGTCCGTGGTGCCCCCGTCGGTGCCGCCGTCCGCCGGGTCCGAAGGCTGCGACTGCGAGGGCGCGGGGTCCGACGGCTCGTCCGACGGCTGGGGACCTGACGGCTGCGACGGCGTGTACGAGGGCTTGGACGACGGGGTCCAGTGCGATCCGGAGCCGCCCGAGTAGTTGCCGTTGTCCGTCTCCGTGTCCGACGGCCCCTTCGACGCGTCGTCGCTGGGGCTGGAGCTGGACTGCGGATCCCCGGTGGACGGTGTGCTCGACGGCGACGTGGAGGGGCCGTTGCCGCCGCCCTCCCCCTTGCCGCCGGTGTTCTGCAGCGCCAGGGCCACTCCCGCCACGACGGCGATCACCGCGAGGACGGCGAGGATCCACAGCTTGCCGCGGCCGCCGCCCTGGTTGCCGTGCCCCTCGAAGCCGCCGTCGTCGCCGCTGCCGTAGCCGGCGGGCAGGATCGGCTGGGGGATCTGCGTGGTGCCGGAGGCGTCGCCGGGGTGCGGCAGCACGGCCGTGCCGGCCACGCCCGCCGCGGGGGTGTGCCGGCCGTCGTGCGCCGCCACCGGGCCGGTGTTCCAACTGCCGGTGTGACCGCCCTGCTCGTACAGCATCTGCAGCGCGTACTGGACCAGTCCGCGCATCTCCTCGGCCGTCTGGAACCGGTCGTCGGGCTCCTTGGCGAGCGAGCGCATGACGAGGCCGTCTAGCTCCGGCGGGCAGCCCTCGGCGACCGCGGACGGCGGCGTCGGGATGTCCTGGACGTGCTGGTACACCACCGACAGCGGGGTCTCACCGGTGAAGGGGGGCCGCAGAGCGAGGAGTTCGTAGAGCAGGCAGCCGGTGGCGTACAGGTCCGAGCGGTGGTCGACGGCCTTGCCGAGGGCCTGCTCGGGGGACAGGTACTGCGGGGTGCCCATCACCATGCCGGTCTGCGTCATCGTCGTGGACGCCCCGTGCAGGGCGCGGGCGATGCCGAAGTCCATCACCTTCACGGCGCCGTTGTGCGTGATGATGACGTTGGCCGGCTTGATGTCGCGGTGCACGATGCCGTGCTGATGCGAGTACGCCAGCGCTTCCAGGACGCCGGAGACGATGATGAGGGCCTGTTCCGGTCCCGGCGCCTCCGCGTTCAGCAGCAGATCGCGGATGGTGCGGCCCTCGACCAGCTCCATCACGATGTACGGCACGGCCTGGCCGCCCGCCTGGTCCTCGCCGGAGTCGTACACGGCGACGATCGCGTGGTGGTTCAGACCGGCCACCGACTGTGCCTCGCGGGTGAACCGGGCCTTGGAGACCGGGTCTTCGGCGAGGTCGGCGCGGAGCAGCTTCACCGCGACGGTGCGGCCCAGACGCACGTCCTCGGCGGCGAAGACCTCCGCCATGCCGCCCCGGCCGAGTCTGCGGGTCAGCCGGTACCGGCCGTCGCCGACAAGCCCGCCGTTGCCCCACATCTCCGGCGCGTCCGACATGCCGCCGCCGGACGCCTCGGGGTCGGACGGGCCCTGGGCGCGCTGCGTCTGTGCCATCGGTCCTCGCCGTCGTTTCTGCCCGCGGTGCGCGCGGTGTTGTCACGGTCTCCGTCGGCCACGCTACAGGCTCGGCGCAAGCCGCCGGTCCAGGTTGCGTGCGGGGACCGGTCCGAGACGGACCGGTCATCAAACCTCGTACGCCTACGGTCGCGCAAATCCCGTACACCGGCCCCGCGCCCGCTGTAACGCTTCCGCGACGCTTCTTTCGCGTACGGTCACGGAACGGGCACCGAGCTTGACGTGTCACTGCCCTCGGGCAGACTTGGCCGGGAATGACAATGCGATCACTGACATTCGATCGCCGGACAGTCGATCGCGGGAGCAGAGCAGCCGCTGCCGCCGGCGCCTATGGGGGACGCAGAACATGAGCCAGGACGGCGCGGAGGGCCGCTTCGCGGGGCGGGCACTGGCCGGCGGCCGGTACCAGCTGCGCGACCTGCTCGGCGAGGGCGGTATGGCCTCCGTGCACCTCGCGTACGACGCCGTTCTGGACCGCCAGGTCGCGATCAAGACGCTGCACACCGAGCTCGGCCGGGAACAGGCCTTCCGGGAGCGGTTCCGCCGCGAGGCGCAGGCCGTGGCCAAGCTCACGCACACCAACATCGTCTCCGTTTTCGACACCGGCGAGGACACGCTGTCCGGCGACGGCGCGGGCAGCGCGCCGATGCCGTACATCGTCATGGAGTACGTCGAGGGGCGGCCGCTCGGCTCGGTGCTGGCGGAAGACATCCGGCAGCACGGCGCGATGCCCGCCGCCAAGGCCCTGAAGATCACCGCGGACGTGCTCGCCGCGCTGGAGATCAGCCACGAGAAGGGGCTGGTCCACCGCGACATCAAGCCGGGCAACGTGATGCTCACCAAGCGCGGGGTCGTCAAGGTCATGGACTTCGGCATCGCCCGCGCCATGCAGTCCGGCGTGACCTCGATGACCCAGACCGGCATGGTCGTGGGCACCCCGCAGTACCTCTCGCCGGAGCAGGCCCTCGGCCGGGGCGTGGACGCGCGCTCCGACCTGTACTCGGTCGGCATCATGCTCTTCCAGCTGGTCACCGGACGGCTGCCGTTCGACGCGGACTCCCCGCTGGCGATCGCCTACGCGCACGTGCAGGAGGAGCCGGTCGCCCCCTCCTCCGTGAACCGAGCCCTGCCCCCGGCCGTCGACGCGCTGGTCGCCCGCGCGCTGAAGAAGAACCCCAACGAGCGCTTCCCGAACGCGGAGTCGATGCGCGACGAGTGCCTGCGGGTCGCGGCCTCCGTCCAGGCGGCCCCGCCGAGCATCGTCCCCGGCGCGCACACACCGAGCGGCGCGGGCGTGAGCTCCGCGGTGTTCCCGCCGGTCGACCAGTCGGCCCCCACCCCCCACGGTCACGTCCAGGTGCCGTACCAGCCGGCCCCGAACAACCCCTACGGCACCGGCGCACCCGTCGCGCCGTCCCCCGGTTACGGCTACCCGCAGCAGGGCGGGTACCGGACGCCGCAGCCGTCGCCGTACGCGCAGCAGGCCTCGACCCCGCCGCCGTACACCATGGCGCCCCAGGCCACGGCCGCGATCGGCGGGCCGGGCGGCGGCCGCAGCAGCCGGCCGATGGTGATCAGCTCGATCGCGGTCGCCGCCATCGCCGTCGTCGGCCTCGTCGTGGGCCTCGCCATGAACGACAACGGCTCGGACAGCCACGGCAAGGGCGGGGACCGCGGCGCGAGCACCGGCCCCTCGGCGACGAGGGCGACGGACTACCGCGGGCCGGACCCGTCGAAGACGATCGACAAGAGCGCGTGCACGGAGCCGGACGAGTCGTACAACGACCCGGACAAGATCCAGGTGCCGGACTTCAAGTTCAAGTACATCAAGTCGGTCAAGGAGTGCCTGCAGGCCGCGGGCTGGAAGATGAAGATCGAGAAGCAGGACGAGAACACCTTCGGCGACGGCACGGTCATGAACCAGTTCCCGGCCGCGGGCACCGACGTCGACCCGAAGAACATGCCGGAGATCCAGCTCAACGTCTCCACCGGCAACCCGGCCTGACCACGCCTGCCCTCCGCCGGCCGGGCGCGGGGGCCCGGTCCGCCCCGGCACCCGTCCGACACGAAGGGCCCGGCGGTCCGGCCGCCGGGCCCTCCTCGCGCGTACGCGCTGACGTCTACGTCCTCGACACGGCCACGGGCCTACAGGTACGGCCCGCCCGAGCGCCCGCCGGCGCGCGGGTCGTCACCCCCTTCTTGGGCGAGTCCCGGGGGAAGGGCGCGGCGCATCTGCTCCAGCTGGGCCCGCGCCGCCATCTGCTGGGCGAAGAGGGTCGTCTGGATGCCGTGGAAGAGGCCCTCCAGCCAGCCCACCAGCTGCGCCTGGGCGATGCGCAGTTCGGCGTCACTGGGCGTCCCGTCGTCCTTGAACGGCAGGGAGAGCCGCTCCAGCTCCTCGACGAGTTCCGGCGCGAGGCCGTCCTCAAGCTCCTGCACCGAGCTGGCGTGGATCTCCTTCAGCCGGTTCCGGCTGGCCTCGTCCAGGGGAGCGGCGCGCACCTCCTCGAGAAGCTGCTTGATCATGCTGCCGATCCGCATGACCTTGGCAGGCTGCTCCACCTGCTCCGTCAGCGGGGTCTCGCGGGTGTCGTCGTCACCACCGCCGCCGAGCGCCATGCCGTCCTGGCCCACCACCAGGATCTGCGGGTTCTCCGGCGACCTTTCGTTCCTCGGCATCTCCATTCCCCCATTCTCTCGCATCCGCCCACCTCACCACGGAGGGCCCCCGGTGCGGGGCGATTCACGGAGACGGGCGGGCGTCGTAGGCCGGCAGCCGGTCCTCCGGAAGCGCCGGCTGCCCGGGGCCGGCCGACGCACCCGGACCGTGCGGCCGGTTCGGCCCATCGGCCCTTCCCGGAGTGCCGGACGGGTCGGCCGGTGCGAACGTTGTGCCACTGACGCGCTGACCGGGCACCGTGAGGGGGTCCCCGACGTGACTCCATGGCTGCGCACCCCGCTGGGCACCGCCGGAGCGCTGATCCTCCTGTGTATGGCCGCGCCGGTCTCAGGCTCCGTCCCGGCGTACGGCGCCGTGCCGGTGTCCTCGGCCCCCAGGCCCTCCGCCTCCACCCCGGCCTCCACCCCGGCCTCCACCCCGGCCTCCGCCGGGCCCTCACGGGCCGGGAGCCGGGCGGGCGAGGGGCGGCAGCGGCCGGGGCGGCCGGAGGCGCCGACGCCCGAGACCCAGGACCCGGCCGGCCCGGCACAGGACGGGGGAGCCGCCGGGCAGGGGGACGGCGGGGACGGTGAGCAGGACGGCGACGGCGGTGGCCTTGGGGACGGCGGGGACATACCCGACGCTCCCGAAGCGAGCACCGCCTCGGAGACCTCAGGGGAGGCCGGCCGGCCGCCCACGGAGTCCCCGGCCGGTCCCGGCTCCGCCCGGACGGCGGGCCGGGCGGGGGCTCCCGCCGAGCCCGTGCTGCGCGTCCTGCCCCTCGGCAGCGGGCTGGTCCTGATCGGCCTCGGCCTGGGTCTCGCGTTCGTCGCCCTCAGGGTGCGCCGCAGCTAGTGCCACGACAGGCGACGTTCGCCCCGTCGCGACGCCCCATGACGGGCAAACGTCACCTTCCGCGGCACCAGGGTCCTTCGCGGTCCTTCGTTTCGAGCAGGCAGGCCGGACCGGGAAGCGCCGCGGACCCGGGTCGATCCGCGGCTCCCCGGTCGGTCTGTCAGGGCCGGGACCGGAGGGGTCAGGGCACGACCAGGAGCACCTTGCCGATGTGACCGCTCTCCTCGACGACCCGGTGGGCGGTCGCGGCGTCGTTCATGGGGACCTCGCGGTCGACGACCGGCCGCACCCGACCGGAGGCGAACAGCGGCCAGACGTGCTCACGCACGGCCGCGACGATCGCCGCCTTCTCGCTCAGCGGACGGGCGCGCAGCGAGGTCGCGCTGATCGCGGCCCGCTTGCCGAGCAGGGCCCCGATGTTCAGCTCGCCCTTGGCACCGCCCTGCATGCCGATGATCGCGAGCCGGCCGTTGACGGCCAGGGCCTGGACGTTGCGGTCGAGGTACTTGGCGCCCATGTTGTCGAGGATGACGTCGGCGCCCGCGCCGTCGGTGGCCTGCTTGATCTCGGCGACGAAGTCCTGCTCGCGGTAGTTGATCAGGATGTCGGCGCCCAGCTCGGCGCAGTAGTCCAGCTTCTCCTTCGTGCCCGCCGTGACCGCGACCCGCGCGCCGAGGGCCTTGGCGAGCTGGATCGCCATCGTGCCGATACCGCTGGATCCGCCGTGCACGAGCAGCGTCTCGCCCGGGCGGAGATGGGCCACCATGAAGACGTTGGACCACACCGTGCAGGTCACCTCGGGCAGCGCCGAGGCCTGCCGGAGGTCGACGCCCTCGGGCACGGGCAGCAGCTGGCCGACCGGGACGGCGACCTTCTCGGCGTAGCCGCCGCCCGCGAGCAGCGCGGCCACCTCGTCGCCCACGGCCCAGCCGGAGACGCCGGGGCCGAGCGCGGCGATCCGCCCGGCGCACTCCAGGCCGGGGTACGAGGACGCGCCGGGCGGCGGATTGTAGAAGCCCTGTCGCTGCAGGATGTCGGCACGGTTGACGGCACTGGCCACGACGTCGACCAGCACCTCCCCCTCGCCGGGCACCGGATCCGGCACCTCGTCCCACACCAACGCCTCTGGCCCACCGGGTTCGGGGATCGTGATCGCATACATGGTTCCGACGCTACTACCCACCGCTTCGAACACTTGGAGCACCGGTCACCCTCAGCCCAGCGGCAGCGCCCGCGCCCCCGGCGTGGCCCGCACGATCGTGATCAGGCGGTCCGTCAGCTGGAGCGTGCCGACGGACGGGTCGTCGTACCCGAGGACCCGGTGCCCCCGTACGACGCTCACCACCAGGTCGTCCAACTCCCGCGGGGTCTTGCCCACCTCCGCCTTCACGACGGGTCGTTCGGCGATGTCCAGGCCGCTTCCCTGCTGGATCAGGTCCTCCATGACCATGCCCGCGGCCGGACTCAGTACGGACAGTCCCAGCAGCCGCCCTGCCGCGCTCGCGCTGGTGATCACGGCGTCGGCCCCGGACTGCTTCAGCAACGGCGCGTTCTCCTCCTCCCGCACCGCCGCCACGATCTTCGCCCCCCGATTGAGCTGCCGGGCCGTCAGCGTCACCAGCACGGCGGTGTCGTCCCGCTGTGTGGCGACGATGATCTGCCGGGCCCGCTGCACCTCCGCCCGCTTCAGCACCTCGCTGCGTGTGGCGTCCCCGACCACTCCGGCGTACCCGTCCGCCGTCGCCGCCTCGATCACCTTCGCACTGGGGTCGACCACGACGACCTGCTGCTTGTCCAGCCCCGTGGCACAGACGGTCTGTATCGCCGAGCGTCCCTTCGTACCAAAACCGACGACGACGGTGTGGTCGCGCAACGTGGACCTCCAGCGGTTGAGGCGCCACTCCTCACGCGTGCGCTCGGTGAGGACTTCGAGCGTGGTGCCGACGAGAATGATCAGGAACAGCACACGGAACGGCGTGACGACGAAGATGTTCGTCAGCCGTGCCGCGTCACTGACGGGTGTGATGTCGCCGTACCCAGTGGTGGACAGGGTGACGGTCGCGTAGTACGCCGCGTCGAGGAAGTCCACCGAGCCGTCGGAGTTGTCCGTGTAGCCGCCACGGTCGGCGTAGACGATGAACGCGGTCCCGATCAGGATCAGCAGTGCCAGCGAGAGCCGCTTGGCGACCTGCCGGATCGGCCGCTCCACCACCTTCCTGGGCAACTGCACCTGGTGGGTCACGATGTGTTCGTCCGCCTGGCGGGCGATCGCGTCCTGGCCCGGAAGTTTCACGTGAAACACACCCCGATTCCGGCGGCGGCCCAGGGCAGGTCGAGGAGTTCGGCCTCCTGACCCGGCCGGGCGCCGCCCGGTGGTACGACAGCGAGGGCGTCGGCCGCCGCGACGCCACGCAGCATCGCGGGTCCGTTGTAGTGCAGCGGCACGGCGTGCTCTCCCCGCAGGACCACCGGCACCAGCCGGGTGTCGTACGGATGCCCCTGCACGGCCTCTCGGAGCGGCAGCGTGTACGGCTCCGGCGCCGGGCGCCCCGCCAGGCCGCGCAGCAGCGGCTCGGCGAGCGTGAGCAGACCGGAGACGGCCGCGAGCGGATTTCCGGGCAGCCCGACGAGGTGCTGCCCCGGCCCGGTGCGGGCCAGGAGCATCGGGTGACCGGGCCGGACTCCCACACCGTCCACCAGGAGTTCCGCCCCGACCCGGCGCAGCGTGGGATGCACGTGGTCCACCGGACCGGACGCGGTTCCGCCGGTGGTGACGATCACGTCGGCGCGTGACCTCGAGACGGCCCTGTGCAGGGCCCCGGCGTCGTCGCCGATCCGGCGGACGCCGGTGACGTCGGCGCCGAGGGCACGCAGCCAGGGCGGCAGCATGGGGCCGAGCGCGTCGCGGATCAGGCCGTCGTGCGGCAGCCCCTCGGTCAGCAGCTCGTCGCCGAGGACGAGGACCTCCACACGGGGGCGCGGGAGGACGGTGAGCGTGTCGTATCCGGCGGCCGCGGCGAGACCGAGCACGGCGGGCGTGACCAGGGTCCCCACGGGCAGCAACTGGTCGCCCGTGCGGCACTCCTGGCCGCGCGGGCGGATGTCCTGCCCGTGTCCGACCTCGCGGGCGGCGTGCAGCCGGCCCTTGGTGTCCGTACGGCCGTGCTCGCTGCGCAGCACGGCGGTGGTGTCCTGCGGGATGCGGGCGCCGGTCGCGATCCGTACCGCCTCCCCGTCCGTCAGCGGCTCCTGCCGCCCGTCCCCGGCCAGGACACCCTCGTCCCGTACGTCCCAGGGTCCGGGGCCGGAGACCGCCCAGCCGTCCATGGCGGAGGTGTCGAAGGACGGCAGGTCGGTGCGGGCGGCGAGGGGCGCGGCCAGCACGAGGCCGAGAGCCGCGTCGAGGGCCACCGGGTCAGGGGCGCACCGCGCGCCGCCGGAGTCACCGCTCGCCCCGTCGGGTGCCGGGGGAAGGACGGCGGCGGCCGCGATCTCGCGGGCCTGCGGCCAGGGGGTGGCCCGGTGGCGGCCGTCGGCCGTGTGCGCGAGGTGGTCGCCCGCTCCGGCCGGGTCCTGGCCGGCGGCCCGGCCCGGGCCGCCGCCCGCTGCCGGTCCGTTGCCTTCCTTCACGAGGGCGAGCACCTCCTCGACATCGAGATCCTCGACGTCCTCGCCGGCCTGGACGCCGCGGGGGGTCATCCGGCGCCCGGTTCCGCGCCGGGGCCCGCATCGGCGGTGGTCTCGTCCGCCCAGCGCCGGGCGAGCACGGCGGCCTTCCGGGCGGCTTCGGCGACGGCCTCGGGGCCGCCCTTGCCCTGCGCGGCCGCGTACCCCACGAGGAAGGTGGTCAGCGGTGCGGCGGGCCGGGCCACGCCGTGCGCGGCGTCACGGGCGAGGTCGAGCAGGGCGCCGGTGTCGACGTCCAGGTCGATGCCCAGCTCGTCCTTGACTGCGGTGATCCATTCATCCAACACGTGCCCATGCTCCCTGATGCGTGCCCTGGCGGCGGCGATGTCGTCCCAGGTGTCGCAGTCGAAGGACGCGACGGGATCGGGGACGCGGCTGAGGTCGAGCGCGGCGGTCAGCCGGCGCAGCGGCAGCCCGGCGAGGACACCGCCCGCACCGGGACCGTCGGCGGACCCCGTGCCGGCGGGGGCGCCACCCGCGCCCGAGCCCTCGGCAGGCGCCGCATCGCCGGGGGCGCCGCTCGCGCGGGAAGCGCCGCCGGACGCCGCGTCCGTGAGGGCCGCCAGTCCGCGGCGCAGCGCGGCCGTACGGTAGGCGGCGACCAGGGGCTGGTCGCGCCCGTCGGCGTCGGTGAGCAGAACGCCGTCGCTGCTGCCCGCGCGCAGGGCGCCCAGCAGCCGGCGGACCGTGTCCTCGCCGACGAAGGGCAGGTCGGCGGAGAGCACGACGACGTGTTCGGCCGTGGTGCCGCGCAGTCCGGCCTCGAGGGCGGCGACCGGCCCGACCCCCGGGGGGTCCTCACGCGTCCACCGCACGGGCCGCCCGGTGCCTCTCGGCTCGGCGACCACCACGGTCGTCCGGGCCCCGGCGCAGGCGGCGAGGACCCGGTCGAGCAGGGCCCGCCCGCCCACACGCAGTCCGGGCTTGTCCACGCCGCCGAGCCGCCGGGCGCCACCGCCCGCCAGCACCACGGCGTCGTAGGCGGGGCCGGGCTCGCCGGAGTCACCCGGGGCCCTGGAGCTGGGCGGCTCGTACTCGGGAGGCTCGTACGCGGTCACCCCCCGAGTATGCGTCCCGCCGGGATCACAGGGAACGCGGGCGGGGCCCCTCCGTCACACAGTGCGCAGCAGCACCGCCGGCTGTTCCACGCAGTCGGCCACATACCGCAGGAAACCGCCCGCCGTGCCGCCGTCGCACACCCGGTGGTCGAAGGTCAGCGACAACTGGACGACCTGGCGCACCGCCAGCTCGCCCTCGTGCACCCAGGGCTTGGGGACGATGCGGCCGACGCCGAGCATGGCGGCCTCGGGGTGGTTGATGATCGGCGTGGAGCCGTCGACGCCGAACACGCCGTAGTTGTTCAGGGTGAAGGTGCCGCCGGTGAGTTCGCCGGGCGTCAGGGTGCCCGCCCGTGCCCGCTCGGTCAGCCGGGCGAACTCGGCGGTCAGCGACTCGGCGTCCCGTGCCTGCGCGTCCCGCACGACGGGCACGACCAGCCCGCGCTCGGTCTGTGCGGCGAAGCCGAGATGCACCCGGTCGAGCCGGACGACCTCCCGGGCCTCCATGTCGACGGTCGAGTTGAGCTCGGGGAATCGGGCGAGCGCGGCCGTGCAGATCCGGGCCAGCAGCGCCAGCAGGGAGATCTTCGGCCCTCCGGCCGCGTTCATGGCCGCCCGGGCCCGCATCAGCTCCGTCGCGTCGGCGTCCACCCAGCAGGTCGCGTCCGGGATCTCCCGGCGACTGCGGGACAGCTTGTCGGCGACAGCACCCCGGACGCCCCTGAGCGGGACGCGCGTCCCGGCGGCGGTGGGTGCCGCGGACCCCGGGGCGGGCGCGGAGGGGGCGGCCGGTGCGCCGGGCCGGCGGTGACCGTTCGGTGCGAGGGCCGCGGGAGCGGACGTGCCGTGGGATGCCGCGGCCGCCGGCGGCTCCGTCGCGAGGTCCCGCGCGGCCTTCGCCCGGAGCACGCCCTCGACGTCCGCACGCAGGATCAGCCCGTCGGGACCGGAGCCCGCCAGCCGCCGAAGGTCGACGCCGTTCTCCCGGGCGAGCCGGCGGACGAGCGGCGAGATGACGGGGACGGGACCGTCGGCGTGCTGCGCGGCCTCCCGCACCGGGCCGGGCACCGCGGCGGCCGCAGGCCCACCCGCGCGCGAGGGCGCGTGCGCCGCGCCCGCGGTGACCGGTGCCGGCCGCGGCCGCACCCTGCGGCGCCGCGCCGGGGCCTTTGAGGTGCCGTATCCGACCAGGACGTTGCCGGAGCCCCCGGGCTCCTCCCCGGCGGCCGGTTCGCCGACCGCGACGGTCAGCAGGGGCGCGCCGACGGGCAGTTCGGTCCCCTCCTCGCCGAAGCGGGCCGTGACCACCCCGCCGTAGGGGCAGGGCACCTCCACCATCGCCTTGGCCGTCTCGACCTCGACGACGGGCTGGTCGACGGCGACGACGTCACCGACCTCGACCAGCCACCGGACGATCTCCGCCTCGGTGAGGCCCTCCCCGAGGTCGGGGAGCCTGAACTCCAGCACCTGTGGCATCAGCTCTCCGCCTCCCACTGCAGACGCGCCACGGCGTCCAGGATCCGGTCCACGCCGGGCAGGTGGTGCCGCTCCAGCATGGGCGGCGGGTAGGGGATGTCGAACCCGGCCACCCGCAGCACCGGCGCCTCCAGGTGGTGGAAGCAGCGCTCCGTGACGCGGGCGGCGATCTCTCCGCCCGGGCCGCCGAACCCGCCCGACTCGTGCACGACGACCGCGCGCCCGGTGCGCCGCACCGACGCGCAGACCGTCTCGTCGTCGAAGGGCACCAGCGAGCGCAGGTCGACCACCTCCAGATCCCAGCCCTCGGCCTGCGCCGCCTCGGCGGCCTCCAGGCACACGGGCACGGACGGGCCGTAGGTGATGAGCGTGGCGCTCCGGCCGGTCCGCCGCACCACCGCACGGCCGATCGGGTCGACGCCCGGCGGTTCCTCCGGGTTCCAGGAGTCCTTCGACCAGTACAGGCGCTTGGGCTCCAGGAAGACGACCGGGTCGTCGGAGGCGATGGCGGCGCGCAGCAGCCCGTAGGCGTCGGGCACGGTGGCGGGCGTGACCACGTGCAGGCCCGGAGTCGCCATGTAGTACGCCTCGGAGGCGTCGCTGTGGTGTTCCACGCCGCCGATTCCGCCGCCGTAGGGGATGCGGATCGTGAGCGGCAGCGGCATCCTGCCGCGCGTGCGGTTGCGCATCTTCGCCACATGGCTGACGAGCTGCTCGAAGGCGGGGTACGCGAAGGCGTCGAACTGCATCTCGACGACCGGACGCAGGCCGTACATCGCCATGCCGACGGCCGTGCCGAGGATGCCCGCCTCGGCCAGCGGTGTGTCCGTGCAGCGGTCCTCGCCGAACTCCTGGGCGAGTCCGTCGGTGACGCGGAAGACGCCGCCGAGCGTGCCGACGTCCTCGCCCATGACGTGCACGGACGGGTCGGCGGCCATCGCGTCGCGGAGCGCGCGCGTGAGGGCCTGGGCCATGGTGGCCGGCTTGAGCGCGACGGTGGTCATCGGGCGGTGCCCTCCTCCGACTCGTTCCCGGCGTCGAGTTCCGCGCGCAGCTGCTCCTGCTGCTGCCGCAGCTGCGGTGTGGGTTCGGCGTACACGTGGGCGAACAGGTCCGCCGGGTCCAGGACCGCCTCCTGGTTCATGCGCTCGCGCAGCCGTGCCGCCATCGTCTCGGCGTCCTGGCGCACGCTCTGGACGGCGTCGTCGTCGAGCAGGCCGCGCGCGGTCAGCTCCCGCTCCAGCAGGGCGATCGGGTCGTGTTCGCGCCAGGCCTCGACCTCGGCGTCGCCGCGGTAGCGGGTGGCGTCGTCGGCGTTGGTGTGGGCGTCGATGCGGTAGGTCACCGCCTCCACCAGCGTCGGGCCGCCTCCCGCGCGGGCGTGCCGTACGGCGTCGGCGAGCACCTCGTGCACGGCGGCGGCGTCGTTGCCGTCGACCAGGCGGCCCGGCATGCCGTACCCGACGGCCTTGTGGGCCAGGGAGGGCGCGGCGGTCTGCTTGGCCAGCGGGACGGAGATGGCGAAGCCGTTGTTCTGCACGAGGAAGACGACGGGGGCCTGCCAGACGGCGGCGAAGTTCAGCGCCTCGTGGAAGTCGCCCTCGCTGGTGCCGCCGTCGCCGACCATCGCCAGGGCGACCACGTCGTCGCCCTTGAGACGGGCGGCGTGGGCGAGGCCCACGGCGTGCGGCAGCTGGGTGGCGAGCGGGGTGGACAGGGGGGCGACGCGGTGCTCGTAGGGGTCGTAGCCGGTGTGCCAGTCACCGCGCAGCAGGGTGAGGGCCTCGACGGGATCCACGCCACGTGCCACGACGGCGAGCGTGTCGCGGTAGCTGGGGAAGAGCCAGTCGCGCTCCTCCAGGGCCAGTGCCGCGGCCACCTCACAGGCCTCCTGGCCGGTGCTGGAGGGGTAGACGGCGAGACGGCCCTGCTTGGTCAGGGCCGTCGCCTGCGCGTTGTACCGGCGGCCGAGGACCAGCTGCGCGTACAGCCGGCGCAGCAGCTCCGGATCGGCCTTCGCGGCGGCCTGCGTGCCCAGGACGCGGTAGGGCTCCGTGTCGGGCAGCAGGGGCGCGGGGTCGGTACGGGGCTGCCAGGCGGGCGGCGGCGATGGCCGGTACGCGCCTCGCTGCTCCATGACCGTCATGACGGCACCTCCTCGTGGGAGCGGCTTCGGGAGGCACGGCGTCTGTGACGCGCCTCACCTACCGATTGTTCGGTCGTCGGCACATTTTGGCTACAGGCGGCCCCAGGCTGTGGACAAACGGTTCTGCACAGCCTGAGATGGACGCAGTGCGTCCACGGCGGAGAGGCGGGGGGACATGGCAGCTGAACAAATGGCCGCGGGACGGGACGACAGCGCGCTGCCGCCGCCCCGCCCGCTGGACGCCGTCGACCAGGACATCCTGCGGATGCTCCAGACGGACGGCCGCGCCTCGATACGGTCGGTCGCCGAGCGGGTCCACGTCTCCCGGGCCAACGCCTACGCGCGTATCAACCGCCTCGTCGAGGACGGTGTCATCCGCGGCTTCGCCGCCCGGGTCGACCACGAACGCGCCGGCCAGGCGACGTCGGCGTACATCACCCTGAAGATCGTGCAGAACTCCTGGCGCACGGTCCGCGAGAAATTGCGGCAGCTGCCCGGCGCCTCCCATATCGCCCTGGTCGGCGGCGACTTCGACGTCCTGCTGCTGGTGCACACGCCGGACAACCGGGCCCTGCGCGAGGTGGTGCTCACCCGGCTCCAGGCGATCCCCGAAGTGCTCAGCACCCGCACGCTGCTGGTGTTCGAGGAGGAGGACCTGGAGCCGCAGGGGTGAGCCGGGGCCTGCCCGCCTCACTGCTGGTGGCGCAGGCCCCCGAAGACCAACCGGGCCACGGCGTCGGCCACTTCCCGCTCGTTCATGCCGCGCCCGTCGGGCCGGTACCACTCGGCGATCGAGTTGATCATGCCGAAGACGAGCCGGGTCGCGAGCCGCACCTCCACGTCGCCGCGCACGTCGCCGTCGGCGGCGGCCGCCTTCAGCAGCTGGGCGACCCGGTGGTCGAACTCGCGGCGCCGTTCCAGCGCCCACCGCTCGGTGCCGGTGTTGCCGCGCACCCGCAGCAGCAGCGTGACGTACGGCAGTTCGGCGATGAGCACCTCGACCATGCGCCGCACCACGTACTCCAGGCGGTCGGCGGCACGTCCCGCGCGCGCCTGGTCCTCGTCGAGGATCCCGAACAGCCCGTCCAGCGCCCGGCTCACCGCCCGGCGCAGCAGCTCCTCCTTGCCGGCGACGTGGTGGTAGATCGACGACTTGGAGATGCCCGCCGCCTTCGACAGGTGCTCCATGGAGGTGCCGTCGTAGCCGCGCTCGTTGAAGACGCGCACGGCTACGGACAGCAGGGTCTCGGGCGTGTACGTGTCGCGTCGTGCGGTCGTCATGACGTGCCCTCCCGCTGGTCGGTGGCGTACGCGTGGCGGTACAGCGCGAGTGAGGGCGCGTAGCGTCCCGACGGGTCGCGCAGGTGCAGGTCGTCCAGGAGTTCGTAGGCCCAGGTCCGGCCGAGCCGGCGGTTCCACTCGAAGGGGCCGAGAGGATAGTTCACACCCAGACGCATCGCGGTGTCGACGTCCTCCTCGGTGGCCACGCCCTTGGCCACGGCGTCGAGCGCCAGGTCGACGATCCGGGCGACCGTGCGCGCGACGATCATGCCGGGGATGTCGCCGATGACGCTGACGTCCTTGCCGAGCGCCTGGAAGAGGCCGGTGGCCTCCGCCAGGGTCCGCGGGGAGGTGTCCTTCGAGGCGGACAGGGCGATGCGCGTGGCCCTGCGGTAGTCGAGGGCGAGGTCGAAGTAGACGACGTCCTGGAACTCGACGGCGGTCTGCCCGTCGGCGAGCACCAGCTGGCCGCCGCCCGGCAGCACCAGCCGGGTGCCGTGGTCCTCTTCCTCCTCGCGCACGGGGATGCCCGCCTCACGGATCAGCGCCGGCAGCTCGGCGGCGGGACCGAGGTCTCCCTCCACTACGACCTGGGAAGGAGCCTCGGCCTTCTCCGCGGTGTGCGGCTCGGGGCGCTCCGCCCCGTCGGAGTGGTCGTACCAGCCGCGGCCGGACTTGCGGCCGAGTCGGCCCGACTCGACCAGGCGCCGCTGGGCGAGCGAGGGCGTGAAGCGCACGTCCTGGAAGAAGGACTGCCACACGGAGTGCGTGACGGACTCGTTGACGTCCTGCCCGATCAGGTCGGTCAGCTCGAACGCCCCCATCCGGAACCCGCCGGACCCGCGCAGGACCGCGTCGATGGTGGCGGGGTCGGCGGCCTGTGCCTCGTACACGGCGAAGGCCTCCGCGTAGAACGGCCGGGCGATCCGGTTGACGATGAAGCCGGGCGTGTCCGCGCAGGCGACCGGGGTCTTGCCCCAGGCCCGGGCCGTCTCGTACGCGCGCGTGGCCGACGTGACGTCGGTGGCGAACCCGGAGACGACCTCCACCAACGGCATCAGCGGGGCCGGGTTGAAGAAATGCAGCCCGACGAAACGGCCGGGCGCGGCGAGGGCGCCGCCGATGGCCGTCACCGAGAGGGACGAGGTGTTCGTGGCGAGCAGGCAGTCGTCGGCGACGACGCCCTCCAGCTCGCGCAGCAGTTCCTGCTTGACGTCCAGCCGCTCCAGGACGGCCTCGACGACCAGCGCGCAGTCCGCGAGGTCACGGAGGCCCTCCGCGGGCAGCAGCCGTGCGCGGGCCGCGTCCCGCTCCGCGCCGGTGAGCCGCTCCTTCTCGACGAGCCGGTCGAGGCGGGCTCCGATCGCGGCGGCCGCCTCCCGGGCCCGCCCGGGCACGGCGTCGTACAGCCGCACGGGGTGCCCGGCGACCAGCGCGACCTGGGCGATGCCCTGGCCCATGGTGCCGGTGCCGACGACGGCCACGGGGCTGCTGAGGTCGAGTGCTGTCATGTGCGCGATCCTTCCGCACGACGTTTTCCACAGATGCGGCGGTCCCCCTTGTCCCGACCGATCGTTCGGTTACTCTAGCCCTGTCCGGCTGTTTCCGCCCAGGTCATGAGCTCGACGAAGAGTTCTCCAGACGAGGAGTTGGTCCCGCATGGCCGCCGAACTGACCGCGCAGGAGCTGATCGCAAGGCACCGGCCCACCCTGGACCAGGCGCTCGATGCGATCCGCACGCGCGCGTACTGGTCCCCGCACCCGGAGCACCCCAAGGCCTACGGTGAGGGCGGCAGCCTGGACGCGGCGGCGGGCAGGGCCGCCTTCGACGCCGTCCTCGGCACCCGCCTCGACCTCGGCCAGCCCGGCACCGACGACTGGGTGGGCGGCGAGGTATCGCCGTACGGCATCGACCTCGGCGTGACGTACCCCCACGCGGACCTCGACGTGCTGCTGCCCGCCATGAGCGCCGGCCTGCGGGCCTGGCGGGACGCGGGCGCCGAGACGCGCGCCATGGTGTGCCTGGAGATCCTCCGCCGCATCAGCGACCGCACGCACGAGTTCGCGCACGCGGTGATGCACACCTCCGGCCAGGCCTTCCTCATGGCGTTCCAGGCGGGCGGCCCGCACGCCCAGGACCGGGGCCTGGAGGCGGTGGCCTACGCCTACCAGGAGCAGGTGCGCACCCCGGACACCGCGCGGTGGACGAAGCCGCAGGGCAAGCGCGACCCGCTCGCCCTCGCCAAGCAGTTCACGCCCGTTCCGCGCGGCATCGCCCTCGTCATCGGCTGCAACACCTTCCCGACGTGGAACGGCTATCCGGGCCTGTTCGCCTCCCTGGCCACGGGCAACCCCGTCCTGGTCAAGCCGCACCCGCGCGCGGTGCTGCCGCTCGCGCTGACGGTGCGGACCGCCCGCGAGGTGCTCGCCGAGGCGGGCTTCGACCCGAACCTGGTGGCGCTGGCCGCCGAACGTCCCGGCGAGGGCATCGCGAAGACCCTGGCCACGCGCCCCGAGATCAGGATCATCGACTACACGGGATCGACGTCCTTCGGCGACTGGCTGGAGACCAACGCCCGCCAGGCGCAGGTCTACACGGAGAAGGCCGGCGTCAACACGGTGATCGTGGAGTCGACCGACGACTACAAGGGGATGCTGTCCAACCTGGCCTTCTCGCTGTCCCTGTACAGCGGCCAGATGTGCACCACCCCGCAGAACCTGCTCGTCCCCCGCGGCGGCATCCGCACCGACGAGGGCCCCAAGACCTTCGACGAGGTGGTGGCCGACCTCGCGAAGTCCGTCGCCGGGCTCCTCGGCGACGACGCCCGCGCGAACGCCCTGCTCGGCGCCATCGTCAACCCGGACGTCAAGGCCCGCCTGGACACCGCCGCCGACCTGGGCGAAGTCGCCCTCGCCTCCCGCGAGGTGACCAACCCCGACTTCCCGGGCGCGGTCGTGCGCACACCGGTGATCGTGAAGCTGGACGGCGCCAAGCCGGACGCCGAGACCGCCTACATGAGCGAGTGCTTCGGCCCGGTGTCCTTCGCCGTCGCCGTCGACTCGGCGGCGGACGCGGTGGAGCTGCTGCGCCGGACGATCCGCGAGAAGGGCGCGATGACCGTGGGCGCCTACACCACGGACGAGGAGGTCGAGCAGGCGGTGCAGGAGGTGTGCCTGGAGGAGGCCGCCCAGCTGTCGTTCAACCTCACCGGCGGGGTGTACGTCAACCAGACGGCCGCCTTCTCCGACTTCCACGGCTCGGGCGGCAACCCGGCGGCCAACGCGGCCCTGTGCGACGCCGCGTTCGTGGCCAACCGCTTCCGGGTGGTGGAGGTGCGCCGCAGCGCCCCACAGGCCGCCGCCGGGTAGCGCGGGAGCGGGCCGGCCGGGGCCGCTGCCCGTGCCCCCTCGGGGCTGCACGGGCGGAGACGGTGCACCGCGTGGCGGGGCGGGGCGTCGCCACGCGGCCCTCAGGGGACGCGGTGCGCCCCGGCCGTGGCGCTCCAGTGGTACAGCGTCATGGCCACGCTCGTCGCGAGGTTGTAGCTGGAGACCTGCGGACGCATCGGCAGCGCCAGCAGATGGTCCGTGCGGGCGCGGAGCCCGGCGGACAGGCCGCTGCGCTCCGAACCGAAGGCGAGCACGGCGTCGTCCGGCAGCTTCACCCCGCGGATGTCCTCGCCCTCCGGGTCGAGGGCGAACAGCGGGCCGGGCGGCAGCTCCTCGACCGACAGCCGCTCGACGGCGGTCGCGAAGTGCAGCCCCGCCCCGCCGCGCACCACCGCCGGGTGCCACGGGTCGAGGGTGCCGGTGGTGACCACGCCCGTCGCCCCGAAACCGGCGGCGAGCCGGACCACGGCCCCCGCGTTGCCGAGGTTGCGCGGCTGGTCGAGGACCACGACGGGAGCACCGCGGGGCCTGCGGGTCAGCGCCCGCAGCTGGGCGTCACGGGAGGGCCGGACGGCCAGGGCGGCCACGGCGGTGGGGTGCGGCCGGGGCACGACGGAGGTGTACGTCGCCCGGTCCACCTCCGTCAGCAGCGCCTCCAGCCGGTCCCGCACGTCCGGGGCCAGCTCGTCGGCCAGGGCGAGCGCCGCCCGCCGGTCGCTGGTGACCGCCACCGGGACGTCGGCGCCGAAGCGGACCGCGTGCTTGAGGGCGTGGAAGCCGTCGAGCAGCACGGCGGTGCCGGCGAGCCGGTGCCAGTCGGGCAGGGGGTCGGTCATGCCCCGAAGCCTACGTGGGCGGGCTCACCCGGCTCCGGGGAGCGCGGTCCCCCGGGCACCGCCCGCCCGCCGCGCCCGGGCAGGCGTCCTCGCACCCGTGCCGCCCGGTCGCCGAGCCGGCGCAGGAACGACGTCGGCAGGAACACCGCGTCCGTCGCGATCATCGCCAGCGAGAAGAACGGCAGTCCCAGCACCACCGCGATCACGGCGTGCTCGACCATCATGGCCGCCAGCAGGGCGTTCTTCACCCGCCGGTTGAAGAGCGTGAACGGGAAGGCGACCTGCACGATCACCGTCCCGTACGTCACCAGCATCACCAGCGTGCCGCTGGCGGACATCAGGTCGGCGAGTGCCGGCCAGGGCGAGAAGTAGTCGAGGTGCAGCGGGTAGTAGACGGCGGTCCCGTCCTGCCAGCGCGAACCCTGGATCTTGTACCACCCGGCCGCCGAGTAGATCAGACAGGCCTCAGCCATGATCACGAGCAGGGCCGCGTTGTGCACGGCGTTCGCGATCACGTCGAGCAGGATCCGCGGCTCCGGCGAGACCCCCGCACGCCGTTCGACGAGCCACCACAGGGCCTGCGACAGCCACACGCCCCACAGCAGGGCGGGGACCAGCCACTCGCCGTCGAGCCGTCCCGCCGCCGTCACCGCGACCAGGGCCGACCCGAGCACCGCCCACAGGGCGGGGCCGGCCCGGTCGGGCCGGTGTTCGCCGCGTGCGCGGGCCGCACGCCTCCGCGCGGCCCGCCGCGCGTCCAGCGACCACACCTGGCCGCAGCGCGTGAACACCAGGTAGAGCGCCATCAGGTGCAGCACGTTGTCGCCGCCGTCGCCCACGAAGACACTGCGGTTCTGCAGCGACAGCATGCCGACCATGAAGAGCACGGACGTCGTACGGGTGCGCCAGCCCAGCATCAGCAGCAGGCCGGACAGGGCGGCCAGCAGATAGACGGTCTCGAACCACAGTCCACCTCTGAACCACAGAAGCGCGGTGAAGGCGCCGTTGCCCGAGGTCAGCTGCCGGGCGAGATCCCAGCTCCACGGGCCGCCGGGCCCGTACAGCTCCTCGCGGTGGGGGAACTCGCGCAGCAGGAACAGCAGCCAGGTGGCCGGGAAGCCGATGCGTATCACGGCCGTCTGGTACGGGCCGAGGGCCGCTCCGGTGACCCGGCCCATGCCCTGCCAGAGGGACAGCGAGAGGCGGTTCACCGCGCTCCCCCCTCCGTCTCGTCCGTGGGCACCGGCCACCAGGGCAGCTGGTGGTAGGCGGGCGTGCTGGGCACCTTCTCCTCGCTCCACTCGGGCGGGGGCACGTTGGTGGTGCGGCTGCGGACCTGGACGCGTTCGACGGCGCCGCCCGGACCGGCCGCGTGCGCGTGGTCCAGGCGCAGCACGACGATGCGGCGCAGATACTGTTCCGCGAGCTCCCCCCGCGGGCCCGCCGGGCGGTCGCCGTCGGCGTGCGAGGCGGCGAAGAAGTCCCAGGCGCGGCGCAGCTCGTTCTGCTGGGTGTGGCTGGGCAGCGGGTTGCCCTCGATGGCCCGGCCGTCCTGGGCCGACAGGTCGTACCAGCCGGTGGTGCGGGTGCCGCCGTCCGGCGTCCGGACCTGGGCCCGCGCCTGCACGGCGATGTTCTGCTGGAGTGGGTTCGGCGCGAAGAGCTTCCAGTTCTGCTCGAACTCCGGGTAGATCCACTCGTCGACGGCCCTGCCGTGCTGCTTCGTCACCGTGTTCGACGGAGCGACGTGGAGGAACAGCATGCCGATGTGCACACAGGCGACGGCCGCGACGATGGCGAGCGCCAGTGCCGCTGCGGCCTGGTAGCGCGGGGAGAGCGCGGCGACACCGGTACGGGTCTCGGCCGGGGGGCCTGCGGGCCGGGCGACAGCGGGCCACGCCTGCTCGCGGCGAGGGCCGGGCACGGACGCACGGCCGGGGTCCGGCACGGAACCGGAGCGGAGCCCCGGCACGGGGTCGCGATCGGGGTCCGCCACCGCATCGGGGCGCCCGGGGTCCGGCACGGGCTCGCGGCCGAGGTCCGGCACGGAACCGGAGCGGAGCCCCGGCACGGGGTCGCGGTCGGGGTCCGGCACCGCGTCGGGGCGGCCGGGGTCCGGCACGGGCTCGCGGCCGTGGTCCGGCACGGAGTCAGCAGCGATCCCCGGCACGGACTCGCGGCGAGGGCCGGGGACGGACAGGCCGGGTAGCCGCCCGCGGCCGGCGGTCACCGGGCCCGCCGAAGCCGTCTCCCCGGCGCCGCGGGCAGCGGACGGCCCGCGTGCCGGCGCTTGCGGCCCGTCCGGGGCGTTCGATTCCTCGTCGTACGCGTCCATCCGCCCGTTTCCCCGATCCCCATCCGTCGTCCGCCCGTCCGGCGACCCGGTCAGAGGCCTGCCCGGTCACAGGGCCACCCGGCGCGGGGCCACCCGGCCGCGGATCGTCTCCCGCCGTGCGGCACCCCGCCCGGCGTTCCTCGTTCCGCTCGCCGTTCCCGGCACGGCGTCCGGCACCCGGCGTCCGCACACGGTACTCAGGCCCGCGCACCGGGCGCAGCCCCCGCCGCCCTGCCGGGGCGGCCCGGCCGCTCGCTGCTCCCGCCGTCCGTCCACAGGGTCGGCGGCCGGTTGTCCACAGCGGTTGACACCTTACGGCGTGGCGCTCCACCATTGATGACGACGGACCGAACGATCGGTCGGGAGACGGCAGGAAGTCGAGGTCGAGGGAGACCGCATGGCGACAGCAGCCGCGCACCGGACGACCCGCAGCGAGGCGTACGACGCCTCCGGCGGCGCCGACCACACCGATGCCCACCAGCAGGCGTTCGACGCGGCGGTGGCCGCCGACGAGCGCATCGAGCCACGCGACTGGATGCCGGACGCCTACCGCGCGACGCTGGTCCGGCAGATCGCCCAGCACGCCCACTCCGAGATCATCGGCATGCAGCCGGAGGCCAACTGGATCACCCGCGCGCCGTCCCTGCGCCGCAAGGCCATCCTCATGGCCAAGGTCCAGGACGAGGCGGGCCACGGCCTGTACCTGTACAGCGCGGCGGAGACCCTCGGCACCGGCCGTGACGAACTCCTCGACAAGCTGCACAGCGGCCGCCAGAAGTACTCCTCGATCTTCAACTACCCCACGCTGACCTGGGCGGACGTCGGCGCCATCGGATGGCTGGTGGACGGCGCCGCGATCACCAACCAGGTCCCGCTGTGCCGGTGCTCCTACGGTCCGTACGCGCGCGCGATGGTCCGCATCTGCAAGGAGGAGTCCTTCCACCAGCGCCAGGGGTACGAGCTGCTGCTGGCCCTGAGCCGCGGCACACCCGAGCAGCACGCGATGGCGCAGGACGCGGTGGACCGCTGGTGGTGGCCGTCGCTGATGATGTTCGGTCCGCCCGACGACGCCTCGCAGCACTCCGCGCAGTCCATGGCCTGGAAGATCAAGCGCCACTCCAACGACGAACTGCGCCAGCGCTTCGTGGACATCTGCGTCCCCCAGGCCGCGTCCCTCGGCCTCACCCTTCCCGACCCCGACCTCGAGTGGAACGAGGAGCGGGGGCACTACGACTTCGGCACCATCGACTGGACCGAGTTCTGGGAGGTCCTCAAGGGCAACGGGCCGTGCAACGAACAGCGCATCACCCAGCGAATGCGGGCCCACGACGAGGGCGCGTGGGTACGGGAGGCAGCCGCGGCGTACGCGGCCAAGCACGCCGGTGAGACGGGAGCGGAACGAGCATGACCAACACCGACTGGCCCCTGTGGGAGGTCTTCGTGCGCTCCCGGCGCGGCCTGTCCCACACCCATGCCGGCAGCCTGCACGCGCCGGACGCGGAACTGGCCCTGCGCAACGCGCGGGACCTGTACACCCGGCGCGGGGAGGGCGTGTCGATCTGGGTGGTGCCGTCCTCGGCGATCACCGCCTCCTCGCCGGACGAGAAGGACCCCTTCTTCGAACCGTCCGCCGACAAGCCCTACCGGCACCCGACCTTCTACGACATCCCGGAGGGGGTGAAGCACCTGTGACGACCACCGTCACCGCGACCGCCGCCCTCGCCCTGGGCGACGACGCCCTGGTGCTCTCCCACCGCCTCGGCGAATGGGCGGGCCACGCCCCCGTCCTGGAGGAGGAGGTCGCCCTCGCCAACATCGCGCTGGACCTGCTCGGCCAGGCCCGGGTCCTGCTCTCCATGGCCGGGGACGAGGACGAACTGGCGTATCTGCGCGAGGAGCGCGCCTTCCGCAATCTCCAGCTCGTGGAGCAGCCGAACGGCGACTTCGCGCACACGATCGCCCGCCAGCTGTACTTCTCCACCTACCAGCACCTGCTGTACGGCCGACTGGCCGACGGGGGCGGGGACTTCGCGCCACTGGCCGGCAAGGCGGTCAAGGAGGTCGCCTACCACCGCGACCACGCCGAGCAGTGGACGCTCCGGCTCGGCGACGGCACCGACATGAGCCACCAGCGGATGCAGCGGGCCTGCGCGGCGCTGTGGCGCTTCACGGGCGAGATGTTCGAGCCGGTGGAGGGCCTGGACGTCGACCGGGCGGAGCTGCGGGCCGCCTGGCTGACGTCCGTGGGCGACGTGCTGAGCCGGGCCACCCTGACGCTTCCCGAGGGTCCGCAGACCGGGGCCTGGTCGGCGGGCGCCGGCCGGCAGGGCGTGCACACCGAGCCGTTCGGCCGGATGCTCGCCGAGATGCAGCACCTGCACCGCAGCCACCCGGGGGCGTCATGGTGACCACGGCCACGACCCTGGAGACCGAGCTGCTGCGGCTCGCGGGCTCGGTGCCGGACCCGGAACTGCCCGTGCTCAGCCTCGCGGAGCTGGGCGTCCTGCGGGCCGTGCGCCTGCGCGCCGCGGACGCGGTCGAGGTGGACCTGACCCCGACGTACACCGGCTGCCCGGCCATCGAGGCGATGTCCCTCGACATCGAGCGGGTGCTGCGCGAGCACGGCATGCGGGAGGTCACCGTCCGCACGGTGCTGGCACCGGCCTGGTCCACCGACGACATCACGGCCGAAGGACGGCGCAAGCTCAGGGAGTTCGGCATAGCGCCCCCACGCGTCCAGGGCACCTCCGGGCCGGTCGCGCTGGAACTCGGCCCGACACGCACGCTCTCCGGGCGGCAGGGCGCCGCGGCCGAGCCGGACCCCGTCCACTGCCCCCACTGCGGTTCGGCCCGTACCGAGCTGCTCAGCCGGTTCTCCTCCACCGCCTGCAAGGCACTGCGGCGCTGCCTCACCTGCCGGGAACCGTTCGACCACTTCAAGGAGGTGTGATGGCCCGCTTCCACCCGCTGCCCGTGACCGCGGTCGACAGGCTCACCGACGATTCCGTCGCCCTGACCCTCGCGGTGCCGCCCGGACTGCGCGAGGAGTACCGGCACGCACCGGGCCAGCACCTGACCCTGCGGCGCGTGGCCGACGGAGTGGAGATACGGCGGACGTACTCGATCTGCTCCCCCGCGCCCGCCCCCGGCGGGGACGGACCGCGGACGCTGCGGGTCGGGGTCCGCCTGGTCGACGGCGGCGCCTTCTCCACGTACGCGCTGAAGGAGATCGACGTCGGCGACGAACTGGAGGTGATGACCCCCGCGGGCCGCTTCACGCTGGAACCCGCGCCGGGCCTGTATGCCGCCGTCGTCGGCGGCAGCGGTATCACGCCGGTGCTGTCGATCGCCTCCACGCTGCTGGCGCGGGAGCCCGCCGCCCGCTTCTGCCTGATACGCAGCGACAGGACGACCGCCTCGACGATGTTCCTGGAGGAGGTCGCCGACCTGAAGGACCGTCACCCCGAGCGGCTCCAGGTCGTGACGGTGCTCTCCCGCGAGGAGCAGCAGGCCGGGTTGCCGTCCGGGCGGCTCGACCAGGCGCGCCTGACGGAGCTGCTTCCCGCGCTGCTCCCGGTGGCAGAGGTGGCCGGCTGGTTCCTGTGCGGGCCGTACGGGCTGGTGGGGCAGGCCGAACGGGCCCTGCGAGGACTCGGGGTGACCAAGCCCAGGATCCACCAGGAGATCTTCCACGTGGACGGCGGCACGGCACTCGCCCCGGCGTCCACGGCCCCGGCGAACAGCACGGTGACCGTCCGGCTCGACGGCCGCGGCGGAACCTGGCCGGTCCAGGACGGCGAGACCCTGCTCGAGACGGTCCTGCGCAACCGGCCGGACGCGCCCTACGCCTGCAAGGGCGGCGTCTGCGGTACCTGCCGGGCCTTCCTGGTGTCGGGCGAGGTGCGCATGGACCGCAACTTCGCACTGGAGCCGGAGGAGACGGAGGCGGGGTACGTGCTCGCCTGCCAGTCGCATCCGAGGACGGAGTCGGTGGAACTCGACTTCGACCGCTGACATTCCCTGATCAGGGTGGCCCGGCCATTCGGGGCCGGGCCACCCGAGGCGGGGCGGGGCCACTCGGCCCCGAGCCCGAATGCGGCCGGGGCCCCGGCGACCGGGAGCGGGAAGCGACCTTCCTCACATCGTCAGAGGACGTGGCCCGGCTTGCCCTCATCGGTCACGACGGGGCGGCCCGAGGCGGCCCAGACCTGCATGCCGCCGTCGACGTTCACCGCGTCGACGCCCTGCTGGGCCAGGTACATCGCGACCTGGGCGGAGCGCCCGCCGGAGCGGCAGATCACATGGACCCGCCCGTCCCGCGGCGCGGCCTCGGTCAGCTCTCCGTACCGGGCGACGAACTCACTGATGGGGATGTGCAGCGCCCCTTCGGCGTGACCCGCCTGCCACTCGTCGTCCTCACGGACGTCCAGCAGGAAGTCGCCGTCCTTGAGGTCCGTGACCTGGACCGTGGGCACACCAGCTCCAAAATGCATGCGTCCGACGCTACCCGACCCGGCCGCCCGTCGGCCTCGCTCCGGGCGACGCCGCGGCCGGGGACGCGGGGCCGGCCGTGTCAGCCCTGCGCCAGCAGCGCCGCCAGCTCGGCCTCCCGCCGGGCCACGTCGTCGCGCAACTGCTCGCCGATCTCGTCGAGGAGGCGGTCGGGGTCGTCGGGGGCCATCCGGAGCATCGACGCGATGGCGCTCTCCTCCAGCTCCCGCGCCACCATGGTGAGCAGTTCCTTGCGCTCGGAGAGCCACTCGAGGCGGGCGTAGAGCTCCTCGCTGCGGCTCGGACGCTGCTCCGCCGGCTTCGGCCCGGCCGCCCACTCCCCGGCCAGCTCGCGCAGCTCCCCCGCGTCCCCACGGGCGTACGCGGCATTGACCCGGGTGACGAAATCCTCACGCCGCTTGCGCTCGTCCTCCTCCTGCACCAGGTCGGGGTGGGCCTTGCGGACCAGGTCCCGGTAGAGCCTGCGCGCCTCCTCGCTCGGACGAACCCGCTGCGGGGGTCGCACGGGCTGCTCCGTGAGCATCGCGGCGGCCTCCGGGAACAGTCCGTCCCCGTCCATCCAGCCGTGGAGCAGTTCCTCGACGGCGGGGATCGGCATCAGCCGTGCCCGGGCCTCCTCCGCTCTGCGCAGGTCCTCCGGGTCACCGGTGCGGGCGGCCCGTACCTCGGCTATCTGCGCGTCCAGCTCCTCGAGCCGGGCGTAGAGGGGGCCCAGCTTCTGCTGGTGCAGCCGGGAGAAGTTCTCGACCTCCACACGGAAGGTCTCCACCGCGATCTCGTACTCGATGAGCGCCTGCTCGGCGGCCCGTACGGCCCGTTCGAGCCGCTCCTCGGGCCGCGCCGCACCGTCCTCGGACGTCGCCCGAGCGGCACCGGCGACGCCATCCTGCTCAGCTTCCGGGGTCGTCACCCGACCAGCCTAGGCCACTGAGCCGGTGCTCCCCGCTCCCACCGCGACCGAGGCGCCGCCGACACCGGAGCGCCCCCTCGGTCCCGGCGCCCTCGGATCCGCGCCCTCAGCCCTTCCTCAGGCACCCACAGGCCTCCTCACACGCCCCTCTCCGCCGCGATGCGGCCCGTGCGTACCGCCGTCACCAGCGCGGCGTGGTCGGCCTCCGTGCGGTCGGCGTAGGCCACGGCGAACGCGGCGACGGCCTCGTCCAGTTCCTCGTTCTTGCCGCAGTAGCCGGCGATCACCCGGGGGTCCGCGCTGTGGGAGTGGGCACGGGCCAGGAGGGCGCCCGTCATCCGTCCGTAGTCGTCCATCTGGTCGGCGGCGAGCGCGGCCGGGTCGACGCTGCCCTTGCGGTTGCGGAACTGCCGTACCTGGTAGGGCCGTCCGTCGACCGTCGTCCACCCCAGCAGGATGTCGCTCACCACCTGCATGCGCTGCTGCCCGAGGACCACGCGCCGGCCCTCGTGCGCGACCTCGGGCACCTCCAGCCCGGCGGCCATCAGATGCGGCACCAGCGCCGAGGGCCGTGCCTCCTTCACCTGCAGCACCAGCGGTTCGCCGCGGTGGTCCAGCAGCAGCACCACGTAGGACCGCGTGCCCACGCTGCCGGTGCCGACGACCCGGAACGCGACGTCGTGCACCGCGTGACGGGCCAACAGCGGCAGACGGTCCTCGGACAGCGTGTTCAGGTAGTGCTCCAGTGACGCCGCCACCGCCGCGGCCTCCGCGTCCGGTACCCGTCGCAGCACCGGCGGGGCGTCGACGAAGCGGCGCCCGCCGTCCTCGGTGGCCTCCGTCGACTTGGCGGCGAAGCGTCCGCTGGTGTTGGCCCGCGCCTTCTGCGAGACCCGCTCCAGTGTGCCGAGCAGGTCGTGGGCGTCGGTGTGGGAGACGAGTTCCTCGTCCGCGATGGCGTTCCACGCGTCCAGGACCGGCAGCTTCGCCAGCAGCCGCATGGTGCGCCGGTAGGCACCCACCGCGTCGCGGGCCGCCTCCCGACAGCCGTCCTCGTCGCAGCCGGCCTCCCGGCCGGCGAGCACGAGCGAGGCGGCGAGCCGCTTGAGGTCCCACTCCCACGGACCGGGCACCGTCTCGTCGAAGTCGTTGAGGTCGATGACCAGGCCGCCGCGGGCGTCGCCGTACAGACCGAAGTTGGCCGCGTGGGCGTCGCCGCATATCTGGGCACTGATCCGGGTGATGGGCGTGCGGGCCAGATCGTGGGCCATCAGGCCCGCCGAACCCCGCAGGAAGGCGAAGGGTGTCGCGGCCATGCGCCCCACCCGGATCGGCGTCAGATCGGGTAGGCGGCCCGCGTTGGACTCCTCGACCGCCGTGACCGCGTCCGGGCGCGAGGCGTCGGGGCCGAACTCGGCGTGCGCCCGGCGCGGCACCCGGCGCCGCAGCGCCTTCCCCTCTTCCTTGGGCGTCCCTTCGGCGGGCCACTCGGCGAAGCCCCGCACCCGGGGCAACCGGCACCGGTCCGTCTGTGTGCTTTCCCACCTGCCCGAGCCCGGCTCCGCGCCCGACCCGGACCGCGCGGCCGCCTCCGCGCCCGCCTTCCCGACCTGCTCCGGCACCACAACCGGCACCGCCTCCACCGCGACCTCGGTCACCACGACCGCCTCCCCCGTGCACGCACGAACATCGACGCGAGGCGACCGTACCGCCGACGGCTCGCGGACGTCAGGGCCCTGTGGACAACCCCGCGCAGGGCACACGGCCGACGCCCGCCGCGCCGACCGGCACCGCCGGCCGCGGGCCGTCCCCCGAGCCGGCCGGCCCCTTCCCCACCGCGCCACCCCCGGGCCACACCTGTGATGAGCGTCACCTGAGGTCAGTGTCACACGGACAAACGAAAGCCCCGTAGGTCCGAGACCTACGGGGCTTCCAGCTGTGCGCGAGGGGGGAGTTGAACCCCCACGCCCTTGCGGGCACTGGAACCTGAATCCAGCGCGTCTGCCTATTCCGCCACCCGCGCATTGGGTGTGTCTTCCGATTCCGGCCCCGTTTTCCCGGGGCGGCGCCTTCCGACATGCAGAACATTAGCACGTCCCGGAGGGTGGATTCACATCCCTTCCCCGGGTGCGGCCCGAGGCCCGGGGAGGGCCGGCCCGCCCGTCGGCACCGACCTGACCTGCACAGCAGCACGGTCCTGGCCCGCACACCGGCGCCGCTCCGGGCCGCGATCCGGCTCCGTCCGCCCCCGCCGGCCCCGCGCGGAAGGTCACACGCCGCACGCCCCGAAGTCACCACCCCGCGCCCGTCGGGCCCCGCCTCCCGAACCCCGTCGGGCAGGAACTTCCGGGCCTCCCGCCTCGTATCAAGGAGTGCCGGTTCACGTATCAACCTCGTACCGGTCCCGCCTCCCGCCCCGGGAGCGGACGGGGCGCACAGCCGGGTGCGGGACACTGGTCTGCGGCCGCCTCTACGATCCTGGGCAGAAGTACGCGTAGGACTGCTTCCCGAGGGGTTGGGAGAGGGGCTTCGCGGGGAACCTCGGAGGCAGCTCCGCGGACGCCTCGGGACGCGGCACCGCGCACCGCCTGGAAAGCCGTCGACACCTGTCGGCGGGGCCGACAGGGGGAACCAGCCGATTGACCGGCGCGTGGATACGATCAGTAAGCAGTACCAGGTAAGCAGTACGCAGCAGCACAACGGCAGGATCCGCAACACCGGCAGGGCCCGGCACGACGGAAACGACGGAGGAGGTGCCCCATGGGAGTCCTGAAGAAGTTCGAGCAGCGTCTCGAAGGTCTGGTCAACGGCACCTTCGCCAAGGTCTTCAAGTCCGAGGTCCAGCCCGTGGAGATCGCGGGAGCGCTGCAGCGCGAATGCGACAACAACGCGACGATCTGGAACCGCGACCGCACGGTCGTCCCCAACGACTTCGTGGTGGAGCTCAGCGCGCCGGACTACGAGCGCCTGAGCCCCTACTCCGGCCAGCTCGGCGACGAGCTCGCCGGCATGGTGCGCGACTACGCCAAGCAGCAGCGCTACACCTTCATGGGATCGATCAAGGTCCACCTGGAGAAGGCGGACGACCTCGACACCGGGCTGTACCGGGTGCGCAGCCGTACGCTCGCCTCCTCCTCCAGCCAGCAGGCCCCCTCCTCCGCCCCGCCCGGGCGGCCGGGCCACGGCGCCCCGGGCGGCTACGGCTACCCGCCGGCCGCCGGGGCCCCCGGAGCGCCGCCCATGCCGTCCGCGCCACCGCCCGGCTCGCGCCCCGGCGGCTACGGCTACCCGCAGCCCGCCGCGCAGCGGCCCGCGGCCGCCCCGGTGGCCGGCGGGCGGACCCGCCACTGGATCGAGATCAACGGCACCCGCCACCAGATCTCCCGTCCTACGCTGGTGCTGGGCCGCAGCACCGACGCCGACGTGCGGATCGACGATCCCGGCGTCTCCCGCCGGCACTGTGAGATCCGGACCGGAACGCCCTCGACGATCCAGGATCTCGGGTCCACCAACGGCATCGTGGTGGACGGGCAGCACACCACCCGCGCTACGCTCCGCGACGGCTCGCGGATCGTCGTGGGCAGCACCACCGTTATCTATAGGCAAGCCGAAGGGTGAAGCGGGGGCAATGTCAGAGCTGACCCTCACGGTCATGCGGCTGGGTTTCCTGGCCGTACTGTGGCTGTTCGTGATCGTGGCCGTGCAGGTCATCCGGAGCGACCTGTTCGGTACGCGTGTCACCCAGCGGGGGGCCCGCCGGGAGGCCGGACGGCCGCAGCAGGCCGCACGTCAGGCCGCGCCTCCGCAGCAGCGCGGTCAGCAGGGCGGCGGCCGTCAGCGCCGCAACGCCCCCACCAAGCTCGTGGTGACCGAGGGCACCCTCACCGGCACCACCGTCGCGCTGCAGGGCCAGACCATCAGCCTGGGCCGTGCGCACGACTCGACGATCGTGCTGGACGACGACTACGCCTCCAGCCGCCATGCCAGGATCTACCCGGACCGCGACGGCCAGTGGATCGTCGAGGACCTCGGATCCACCAACGGCACGTACCTGGACCGGTCCCGGCTGACGACTCCCACACCGATCCCGCTGGGCGCGCCGATCCGCATCGGCAAGACCGTCATCGAGCTGCGGAAGTAGTGCTACATCATGAGTGAGCGCGAGCGGAGCGAGCACGCAGTGGCAGCCGGCACCCCGGGCCCCGGCGCGCTCCCGACCGGAGGGTGGGCAGTGTGGCTCGACACGATCGGCTGTACCCCGAGCCGACGGGCGAGGTGCGCATGAGTCTGTCACTGCGCTTCGCCGCCGGATCGCACAAGGGCATGATCCGCGAGGGCAACGAGGACTCCGGTTACGCCGGTCCGCGCCTGCTCGCGATCGCCGACGGCATGGGCGGCCAGGCCGCCGGCGAGGTGGCCTCCTCGGAGGTGATCTCCACCATCGTGCCCCTGGACGACGACATCCCGGGCTCCGACGTGCTCACCTCGCTCGGCGCGGCCGTGCGGCGTGCCAACGACCAGCTGCGCTCGATGGTCGAGGAGGACCCCCAGCTCGAGGGCATGGGCACCACGCTCACCGCCCTGCTGTGGACCGGGCAGCGGCTCGGCCTCGTGCACGTCGGCGACTCGCGCGCCTACCTGCTGCGCGACGGCGTGCTGACGCAGATCACCCAGGACCACACCTGGGTGCAGCGCCTGGTGGACGAGGGCCGCATCACCGAGGAGGAGGCCACCACCCACCCGCAGCGCGCCCTCCTCATGCGGGCCCTCGGCAGCGGCGACCACGTCGAGCCCGACCTGTCGATCCGCGAGGTCCGCGCCGGCGACCGCTACCTGATCTGCTCCGACGGCCTGAGCGGTGTCGTCTCCCACCAGACGATGGAGGAGACCCTCGCCAGTTACCAGGGCCCCGAGGAGACCGTGCAGGAGCTCATCCAGCTCGCGCTGCGCGGCGGCGGCCCGGACAACATCACCGTCATCGTCGCCGACGTCCTCGACCTCGACACCGGGGACACCCTCGCCGGCCAGCTGTCCGACACCCCGGTGGTGGTGGGCGCGGTCGCCGAGAACCAGAGCCACCTGCAGGACAACGGCATCATGCAGACCCCGGCCGGCCGCGCCGCCGGCCTCGGCCGGCAGGCGCCCGGACAGGGCGGCGGGGGCGGCGAGTTCGGCCCGCCCGGCTCCGGCGACACCACGGGCTACGTCCCGGCGGCGGGCTTCGGCGGCTACGGCGACGAGGACTTCGTCAAGCCGGGCAAGAGCCGCAGGTGGCTGAAGCGGTCCTTCTACACCGTGCTCGCCCTCGGCATCATCGGCGGCGGCCTGTACGGCGGTTACCGCTGGACGCAGACGCAGTACTACGTCGGCACCAACGACGAGCACGTCGCGCTGTACCGGGGCATCAGCCAGGACCTGGCCTGGGTCAAGCTGTCGAAGGTCGAGAAGGACCACCCCGAGATCGAACTCAAGTACCTGCCGCCCTACCAGCAGAAGCAGATCAAGTCGACGATCGCGGCGGGTGGTCTGGCGGCCGCCCAGAAGAAGATCGACGAGCTGTCGGTGCAGGCCTCGGCGTGCCGGAAGGAGTCGGAGGTCCGCACCGTCGGGAGCGAGAACGCCAAGACGGCCCAGGGCGTGGCCGCGAAGCCGGCCCGGGGTGTGGCCGGCACCGCGGGAACCACCCGCGTCTCCCTCACGTCCAAGGCGACACCCACGCCGAACCCGTCGGCGTCGAAGTCACCGGAGTCCCCGTCCACGTCCCCGTCCGCGACCGCGCCCACTCCCAGCCCCGGCCCCACTCTCTCGGAGGAAGAGCAGAAGGTCGTCTCGCTGTGCGGTAAGCAGTAGGCAAGCCGTGAGAGGCCCTGTCACACGATGAGCAGTACTTCCAACACGTCGACGCACCACACGTCCACGATCGGCGCCATCGGCGCGCCCAGCAGGCGCAACACCGAACTCGCGCTGCTGGTCTTCGCCGTCGCCATCCCGGTCTTCGCCTATGCCAACGTGGGCCTGGCCCTCAACGGCTCGGTGCCGGCCGGCCTGCTGAGCTACGGTCTGGGCCTCGGCCTGCTGGCCGGTGTCGCCCACCTCGTCGTACGGAAGTTCGCCCCGTACGCGGACCCGCTGCTGCTGCCGCTGGCCACACTGCTGAACGGCCTCGGGCTGGTCGTGATCTGGCGGCTGGACCAGTCGAAGCTGCTGCAGGCCATCGGTCAGGGCGGCGACAAGGCCCCCAAGCAGCTGATGTACACGGCGATGGGCATCGCGCTGTTCGTGGTGGTGCTGATGTTCCTCAAGGACCACCGCGTCCTGCAGCGCTACACCTACATCTCCATGGTGGGCGCGCTGCTGCTGCTGCTCCTGCCGCTCGTCCCCGGGCTCGGCGCGAACATCTACGGCGCCAAGATCTGGATCCACATCGGCAGCTTCACCATCCAGCCCGGTGAGTTCGCCAAGATCGTGCTGGCCGTCTTCTTCGCCGGCTACCTGGTGGTGAAGCGCGACGCGCTGGCCCTCGCCAGCCGCCGCTTCATGGGCCTGTACCTGCCGCGCGGCCGCGACCTCGGCCCCATCCTGGTGGTCTGGTTCATCTCGATCCTCATCCTGGTGTTCGAGACCGACCTCGGTACGTCGCTGCTGTTCTTCGGAATGTTCGTCATCATGCTGTACGTCGCCACCGAGCGGACCAGCTGGATCGTCTTCGGTCTGCTGATGTCCGCGGCGGGCGCCGTCGGCGTGGCCTCCTTCGAACCGCACGTCCAGCAGCGCGTCCAGGCCTGGCTCGACCCGATGAAGGAGTACATGCTCTCCCGTCAGGGTGTGCCGGGCCACTCCGAGCAGGCCATGCAGGCGCTGTGGGCGTTCGGCTCCGGCGGCACCCTCGGCAGCGGTCTCGGCCAGGGCCACTCCGACCTCATCCGGTTCGCCGCCAACTCCGACTTCATCCTCGCCACCTTCGGCGAGGAACTGGGCCTGGCCGGCATCATGGCGGTCCTGCTCCTCTACGGCCTGATCGTGGAGCGCGGCGTGCGCACCGCGCTCGCCGCCCGCGACCCGTTCGGCAAGCTCCTCGCCATCGGCCTGTCCGGCGCCTTCGCGCTGCAGGTGTTCGTCGTCGCCGGCGGTGTGATGGGCCTCATCCCGCTGACCGGTATGACCATGCCCTTCGTGGCGTACGGCGGTTCCTCCGTCATCGCCAACTGGGCCCTCGTCGGCGTCCTGATCCGGATCAGCGACACCGCCCGCCGTCCGGCGCCCGCCCCCGCCTCCAACCCCGACGCCGAGATGACCCAGGTGGTCCGCCCGTGAACAAGCCCCTGCGCCGGATCGCGATCTTCTGCGGCCTGCTGGTGCTGACGCTGCTCATCCGCGACAACTGGCTCCAGTACGTCAAGGCCGACAGCCTGAAGAACGACGACAAGAACCGCCGCGTCACCATCGCGCGCTACGCCACACCGCGCGGCGACATCATCGTCGGCGGCAAGGCCATCACCGGGTCCACGGAGACGAAGAGCAACGGGCTCAACGACCTGAAGTACAAGCGCACGTACAAGAACGGCCCCATGTGGGCGCCCGTCACCGGGTACGCCTCGCAGGCCTTCGGCGCCAACCAGCTGGAGTCCCTCGAGGACGGCATCCTCACCGGCAACGACGACCGGCTCTTCTTCCGCAACACGCTGGACATGATCACGGGCAAGCCGAAGCAGGGCGGCAACGTCGTCACGACCCTCAACGCGGCCGCGCAGAAGGCGGCGTACGAGGGTCTGAAGGAGCGCGGCAAGGGCGCCGTCGTCGCCCTCGAACCCTCCACCGGCAAGATCCTGGCACTGGCCTCCTACCCGTCGTACGACCCCTCGTCGTTCGCCGGCGCGTCCGACTCGGACGCCGAGGCCTGGCAGAAGCTGCAGAAGAAGCAGAATCCGAACGACCCGATGCTCAACCGTGCGCTGCGCGAGGCCTACCCGCCCGGCTCCACCTTCAAGGTGGTCACCGCGGCCGCCGCGCTGGAGAACGGCCTGTACTCGTCGGCCGACGACAAGACCGACTCGCCGCTGCCGTGGATCATGCCGGGCACCACGACGCCGCTGAAGAACGAGGGCAACATCCCCTGCGAGAACGCGACCATGCGCGAGGCCCTGCGGGTGTCCTGCAACAGCGTCTTCGGCAAGATCGGCGCCGACCTCGGCAACGACAAGATGCTGGAGGAGGCGAAGAAGTTCGGCTTCGACGCGGAGCAGTTCACGCCGGTCCGCTCCAGCGCCTCGGTCTTCTCCAAGGACATGAACGACTCGCAGACCGCGCTGTCCTCGATCGGCCAGTACAACACCGCCGCCACCCCGCTGCAGATGGCCATGGTCGCCTCGGCCATCGCCAACGACGGCAAGCTGATGAAGCCGTACATGGTCGACATGCTGCAGTCGCCGAACGTCGACCCGCTCAGCAGGACGGAGCCGCAGGAGCTGAGCCGGCCGCTGTCGGCGAGGAACGCCCAGATCCTGCAGTCCATGATGGAGACGGTCGTCAAGGACGGCACGGGCAAGAACGCGCAGATCGGCGGCGCCACCGTGGGCGGCAAGACCGGTACCGCCCAGCACGGTGTCGACAACAGTGAGAAGCCTTACGCCTGGTTCATCTCCTACGCCAAGGCCGCCGACGGCAGCGCGCCGGTCGCCGTGGCCGTGGTGGTCGAGGACGACCAGGCCAACCGTGGCGACATCTCCGGCGGCGGCCTCGCGGCGCCGATCGCGAAGAGCGTGATGGAGGCGGTCATCGACAGCAAGAAGTGACTCCTGTCACGTCCCCTTCACATCGGTGCACGTTGCGATACCGGTCCTGTATCGGGTGACGGGCTTGGCCAGGTCACGGAAAGCGAGCCGGGTACGGTATGCCCGGACGGCAGTCTCCGGCGGCACACAGGTGCCGGTCGGGACCGACGGAGAGGGCTGGTAGGTAGCTATGGAAGAGCCGCGTCGCCTCGGCGGCCGGTACGAACTGGGCCAGGTACTCGGCCGCGGTGGCATGGCGGAGGTGTATCTCGCGCACGACACCCGGCTGGGCCGCACCGTGGCGGTGAAGACGCTGCGGGCCGACCTCGCCCGCGACCCGTCGTTCCAGGCCCGGTTCCGCCGGGAGGCCCAGTCGGCCGCCTCGCTCAACCATCCCGCGATCGTCGCGGTCTACGACACGGGCGAGGACTACATCGACGGGGTCTCGATCCCGTACATCGTGATGGAGTACGTCGACGGCTCCACGCTCCGTGAGCTGCTGCACAGCGGCCGCAAGCTGCTGCCCGAGCGTGCCATGGAGATGACCATCGGCATCCTCCAGGGCCTGGAGTACGCCCACCGCAACGGCATCGTGCACCGCGACATCAAGCCGGCCAACGTCATGCTGACGCGCAACGGCCAGGTCAAGGTGATGGACTTCGGCATCGCCCGCGCCATGGGCGACTCCGGCATGACGATGACGCAGACGGCCGCGGTCATCGGCACCGCCCAGTACCTCTCCCCCGAGCAGGCCAAGGGCGAGCAGGTCGACGCGCGGTCCGACCTGTACTCGACGGGCTGCCTGCTGTACGAGCTGCTGACCGTCCGCCCGCCCTTCGTGGGCGACTCCCCGGTCGCGGTCGCCTACCAGCACGTCCGTGAGGAGCCCCAGCCGCCGAGCGTCTTCGACCCCGAGATCACGCCCGAGATGGACGCGATCGTGATGAAGGCGCTGGTCAAGGACCCGAACTACCGGTACCAGTCCGCCGACGAGATGCGCGCCGACATCGAGGCCTGCCTCGACGGCCAGCCGGTCGCGGCCACCGCCGCGCTGGGCGCGGTGGGCTACGGCGGCTACGGCGGCTACCGCGACGACCAGGCGACGACGGCGCTGCGGTCGGACTCCGGGCCCGTGGGCGCCACGACGATGCTGCCGCCCACGAACCCGGACGACGGCGGCTACGGCTACGACGACCGCCCCGACCGGCGGCGCCAGAAGAAGTCGAACAACACCTCGACGATCCTGCTGGCCGTCGCAGGTGTCCTGGTCCTCATCGGTGCCATCCTCATCGGCAAGTGGGCCTTCAGCGGCGACGACTCGGCGGGCGGCAGGGTACCGGTGCCCAACTTCGTCGACCAGACCCAGAGCGACGCCCAGCGGGCGGCGGAGAACGTCGACCTGAAGGTGGCGTTCACGCAGAAGCCCTGCGAGAACCAGCCCAAGGGGAAGGTCTGCTCCCAGGACCCGAAGCCCGACACCGAGGTGGACAAGGGCACCACCGTCAACCTCGTGCTGTCCACGGGCGCGCCGAAGGTGGCGGTGCCCAGTGTGCTGGGCCTCGACGTCGAGGAGGCCCAGTCGAAGCTCGAGGGCGACAAGTACCAGTTCAAGGTCGAAACCAAGACGCGGGAGTCCACGGAGGAGGAGGGCACCGTCCTGGAGCAGGACCCCGTCACGGGCGAAGAGGTCCAGAAGGGGTCGACGATCACCCTCACCGTGGCCAAGGCCGTCGAGAGGTCCACGGTCCCCGACGTCTCGGGCCAGAGCTGTGAGGCCGCCAAGCAGCAGATGCAGGCCAGCAACCTGAACGGAGACTGCGTCGAGGTCGACAACAACGACCCCAACAAGGCGGGCAAGGTCATCCAGACCGTCCCGAACATCGGCCAGCAGGTCGACAAGAACTCCAAGGTGCAGATCCAGATCGGCAAGCAGGTCCAGCAGAAGACGCCGGTGCCCGAGGCCCGTGGGAAGACCGTGGCCCAGGCCCGGCAGGAGCTGGCCGCGGCCGGCTTCACCAACGTCCAGATCGCCCCGGGCAGCGACGGCAGCGACAACGCGTTCGTCGTCGACCAGGATCCGAAGCCGGGCCAGCAGGTCGACAACCCCGGTGGCACGACGATCACCCTGAGGACCATCGGCGGCGGTGGCAACAACGGCGCAGGCGGCGGAAACGGCGGCTTCTTCGGCGGTGGTAACGGCTGACGGCCACGTCCCTCGGCAGCGGGCCCCGGCACCCTCCTGGAGGGTGCCGGGGCCCCGTCGTACGTCCTGTTCGGTCGCTGCCGCGTTGAGGACCCGCGGCGGTCCGGCCGGCTCGACAGCCTTCGCCCGCCGGTCTCCGCTCGGCCTCAGCGCAGTTCCGCCGGCGGCGTCCGCTCGCTGTCGACCTTGTCGACGCGCTCCAGTTCGCCCCACACCACGTAGCGGTAGCGGCTCGTGTAGACCGGGGTGCAGGTCGTCAGGGTGATGTAGTGGCCGGCCTTCTTCACGCCGGACTCCTTGGGGACCGCCGTCAGCACCTCGACGTTGTACTTCGAGGTCTCGGGGAGGATGGCGTAGACCTTGTAGACGTACCACTTGTCCTTCGTCTCGAAGACGATCGGGTCGCCCTTCCTCAGCTTGTCGATGTTGTGGAACTTCGCGCCGTGGCCGTCGCGATGGGCGGCGAGCGCGAAGTTGCCGGTCCTGCCGCTCGTCGGCAGGGTCGCCTTGACGGGGTCCGTGTAGTACCCGGCGACGCCGTCGTTGAGGATCTTGGCGGTGGTGCCCTTCTCGACCAGCACGTCGCCGTTCTTCATGGCCGGCACATGCAGGAAGCCGATGCCGTCCCCGCTGTCGAACGCGCCGGGACCGCCCGGCTGGTGGGCCCAGGTGTCGCGGACCTTGTCGGCCTGGTGGCCGGCCTCACGGTCGGCGACGACGTTCGTCCACCACAGGGAGTAGACGACGAACAGGCCGAGGACGAGGCCCGTCGTGATGAGGAGTTCACCGAGGACACTGACCGCCAGGGCCAGCGGGCCGTGGCGGCGCCGTGCCCGGTGTCCGGCGGCGGACGCGTCACCGCGCCCTTCGGTTCCGTCGGTGTGCTCTGCGGTGTCGTCCGCGGTCGCTGCCACTGTTCATCTGCCCTTTAACTGACGAGCGCATCCGGCTTGCCCTTGCTGCGCGGCCGTTCCTCGACCATCTTGCCCCAGACGATCAGCCGGTACTTGCTGGTGAACTCAGGTGTGCAGGTGGTCAGCGTGATGTAGCGACCGGATCGGGTGAATCCCGACCCCCTGGGGACGGGGTCCAGGACGGTGGTGTTGCTCGGCGACGTCACCGGCAGCATCGACGCCATCTTGTAGACGAAGTACCTGTCCTGCGTCTCGACGACGATCGCGTCGCCGGGCCGGAGCCTGTTGATGTAGCGGAACGGCTCGCCGTGCGTGTTGCGGTGGCCCGCCAGACCGAAGTTGCCGGTCTTCGCGTCCGGCATCGCGGTGCGGAGCGGATCCTCGGCATAGTGCCCGACCATGCCCTTGTCGAGCACCCTGGTCTTGCTGATGCCCTCGGCGATCGGCACGACCACGTCCAGCTTGGGGATGTGCAGGATGGCGAAGCCCTGGCCCGGCTCGAACGTCCCCGGGTTCCGCTTCCCGCTCGCCCAGTCGTCCTGGAGCTGGTGCGCCTCGCTACCCGCCTGCGCGTGCGCGCGGATGTTGGTCCACCACAGCTGGTAGGTGACGAACAGCAGCATCACCACGCCGGTGGTGATGAACAGCTCGCCGACGACCCGGCTGGCGATGACGCCGGGGCCCGGTCTGCGGGCCCGCGCCAGACGCCTGGCCTCGACCCGGGAGAGGGGGGCGGAGCGCCCGTCCCCCCGTCCGTCTTCCTGCCCCTCTCCCGTTCCGGCAGGCGCTTCGGGCACACCGCCACGACGCCCATGGCGGGCCTTGGCGGCCTTTCTGCGGGCCGCGCGCCCTCCCGGCGTGGGCACACCGCCCGCTGTGGCTCCTGAGGCCTGTGGGGCCGACAGGGGCCCGCTCCGGGTCTCGTCCGCCGGTGGGACGGGGATCCGCAGCGCCACGGTCTCCTCGTCGGCCGGGGGGAGGTACGGCGTTCCCGACGACCCTCCGCCGGCGGACGCGTACGGCATCCCCGACGACCCCTCGCGGGCGGACGTGTACGGCTGCTGCGATCCTTCGTCGCCGTACGCGTACGGCGAGGCGTGGCGCTGCTGCGACGAGCCCTGTGCCCCGGGGCCGTACCACTGCCCCGCGAACGCGCCCGGCTCCCCGTACGACTGCCCGCCGTACGAGGTGCCCGTCTCGCGCTCCGGGCGCAGCGCGGTCACGCCGTGGCCCTGCCCACCACCGGGGCGAGCCCCGCCGACCTCGCCACCGCTCCGCTGTCGCCGCACTCCACCAGCCAGTTGGCCAGCATCCGGTGTCCGTGCTCGGTCAGCACCGACTCGGGGTGGAACTGGACGCCCTCCACGCGATGCTCCCGGTGCCGCAGGCCCATGATGATGCCGTCGTGCGTGCGCGCCGTGACCTCCAGGTCGGCCGGTACGGTCGCCGGCTCGGCGGCCAGGGAGTGGTAGCGCGTCGCCGTGAACGGCGTGGGCAGGCCCGCGAAGACGCCCTTGCCCTCGTGCTCGACCAGCGACGTCTTGCCGTGCAGCAGCTGGGGCGCGCGGTCGACGACACCTCCGTACGCCACCTGCATCGACTGCATACCCAGGCACACGCCGAAGACGGGTACACCGGTGGCCGCGCAGTGGCGCACCATCTCGATGCAGACCCCCGCCTCCTCCGGCTTGCCCGGCCCGGGTGACAGCAGCACCCCGTCGAAGCCGTCCCGCGCGTGCGCCGTCGACACCTCGTCGTTGCGCACGACCTCGCACTCGGCACCGAGCTGGTAGAGGTACTGGACGAGGTTGAAGACGAAGCTGTCGTAGTTGTCGACGACGAGAATCCGGGCGCTCACTGGTTGTCCACCGTCACATCGTTGAAGGGAAGCAGCGGCTCGGCCCACGGGAAGACGTACTGGAACAGGACGTAGACCACGGCCAGCACCAGCACCAGTGAGATCAGCGCCCTGATCAACGCGTTACCCGGCAGATGCCGCCAGATCCAGCCGTACATGCCGTCCCTTTCGTCGCACCACGGCACCAGACTCACGCCGTAGGGCACCAGACTAACGGCGCGGCGGCTCCGGTTCCCCGGCCTCCGCGGGCTTGTTCCACGTGAAACCGAAGCACGGTCCGCGTGTTCCCGCCGACGGCCGGTCGGGCAACCGTCCACGGAACCGGTCCGCCCTGCTATCCGGCGGGCTGCGCGTAGTGGAGGTCGACCGCGCCCGAGTAGCCGGGCAGCGTCACCGTGCCGTCCTCGGTGACCTTCCAGCCGAGACCGTAGACGTTGACGTAGACCATGTAGTTCTGGATCGCCGGGGAGTCGGCGAGCGCCCGCTTCAGCCGGTCCGGGTCACCGACCGCCGTGATCCTGTACGGCGGCGAGTAGACGCGGCCCTGGAGGATCAGCGTGTTGCCCACGCAGCGCACCGCGCTGGTGGAGATCAGCCGCTGGTCCATGACCTTGATGCCCTGGGCGCCGCCCTGCCACAGGGCGTTGACGACGGCCTGCAGGTCCTGCTGGTGGATGACCAGGTAGTCGGGCTGCGGCTCGGGGTAGCCGGGCAGCTTCGCGGTGGCGTTGGGCGGCGCGTCGTTCAGCGTGACGGTGATCGCCCTGCCCTTGAGCGGCCGGGTGCCGGCGTTTTTCTCCAGTCCGGCGAGCTGGTCGTCCTGGGCCTTCGTGCTGCCGTTGTCGCGTTCGGCGAGTGTCTCGACGTCGTCGCGCAGGGCCGCGTTGGAGTCGTCCAGCTCCTTGTTCTTGTGGCTGCGCTCCTGGATCAGGTCGGACAGCTTCAGCAGGGACGTGTCCGTGCGGATGTTGGTGCCCTTCGCCGTGTCGAAGCTCGTGAAGAAGATGAGCCCGGCGAGCGCGAACACGGCCCCGGTGAGGATCCGCACGGGCCTCGGACGGCGTGTGCGGACGGGGGTGGAACTCGCCCCGGGGGAGTCGGCAGAATTGCTCAACGTACCCTTATCTCCTTCGGCGCCGTGGAAGCACTACGCTAACGGACGCCCGGGGGAGCGCTCAGCGTCCCCTTGTACGCTGCCCCGAGCCAGCCCAGTTCCCTGCGCGGCCACGCAGCGCATCGACAGGAGAGACCCTCGTGCCGAAGTCACGTATCCGCAAGAAGGCCGACTACACGCCGCCGCCGGCGAAGCAGGCTGCGACCATCAAGCTGGAGAGCCGCGGCTGGGTCGCGCCCGTCATGCTGGCCATGTTCCTCATCGGCCTGGCGTGGATCGTCGTCTTCTACGTGACCGACGGCTCGCTGCCCATCGACGCCCTGGACAACTGGAACATCGTGGTGGGCTTCGGCTTCATCGCCGCCGGATTCGCCGTCTCCACCCAGTGGAAGTGACGGCTTTCCGGACTGCGGGGCGGTAAGCCCCTGTTTCGGCGAGGCGCGGTGCTTCCTTCGTCCGCGGTGCGGCGGGTCTTTCGTCCGCGGTGCGGCGGGTCTTTCGTCCGCGGTGCGGTCACCCGTCGATCCGCGACGAGGTGACCCGCCACGCGCGAACGCGGCGGCGGCCCGCTCTGTACGTGGCGGCCCTTTGCGCACGAATACGGCGTTCTCTCCGGCCGGGCAGTCAAGAACCCCGGTCGGCGAGAAGGCGTCCGCAAGCGCCCGCGAGCGAGGAGAAGCCGCGCCGGCTTTCCGGTGAACCCCGCTCCACGGAGGGTTGTCCGCCGAGTTATCCACAGCCCCGGTCGAATTTCCACACTCACCTGGGGAAAAGCCAACCGATCTGTGGATAACCCGTTGAGCATTGACGCCGGTACGACTGTCGCACCGCCTCCGGCCCCGTCACTACAACCCGCCTGACCTGCGCAAACCCAGGTGAGCGACAGGAGGCACAGATGTTCCCGCACCGTATGCACAGGACCCGGCACACGCTGTGGACAACGGTTCGACCTCAGGCGAGCTGGGCCGTTCTCACCAGGGCCAGGACCACCACAGCCCCCAGTACCAGGGCGCAGACGCCGTACTGGATCAGGCCCCGGTGCCGGCGCGGGGCGTGGACCATCGCGTACCCCACCACGAGACCGGCGACCAGGCCGCCGATGTGCGCCTGCCAGGCGATGTTGCTCCACCCGAAGGTGAAGATCAGGTTGATCGCCAGCAGGGCGATGATCGGGCGCATGTCGTAGTTCAGCCGGCGCATCAGGATCGCGGTCGCGCCGAAGAGGCCGAAGATCGCGCCGGAGGCACCGAGCGAGGCCTGGTTCGGGGCGGCGATCAGATAGGTGAGGGCACTGCCCGCCAGCCCCGCGGTGAAGTAGAGCGCGAGGTAGCGGGCCCGGCCCAGGGCCGCCTCCAGCGGGCCGCCGATCCACCACAGGCTGAGCATGTTGAACAGGACGTGCACATAGCCGTTGTGCAGGAACATCGACGTCAGCAGCCGGTACCACTGGCCCTGCGCGACCCCCTGCATCGAGCCGAGCGGCGGGACGTAGGCCTGGCCGATGAGGTACAGCCGGTCGGTGAAGCGGTCACCGACGGCGAGCTGGACGAGGAACAGGGCGAGGTTGAGGCCGATGAGGATCTTGGTCACCAGCCGCGGGTCCGAGGTCACCGTGCCGCCCGCGAGCGTGCGCGGGCGGGAGGCGTCCCGGGCGTGACCCGTGCCGGACCCGGTACGGACGCAGTCCGGGCACTGGAACCCCACCGAGGCGCTGACCATGCACTCCGGGCAGATCGGCCGCTCGCAGCGGGTGCAGCGCACACCGGTCTCACGGCCCGGGTGGCGGTAGCAGGTGGGCAGGACGTGGGCGTCCTGCGGGCCCTGCGGATTGCCTGGCGCCTGATCCATGCGATCCCCTCGTCATCGTGTGCAACGCACCGCCCCGCCCATCCATACGGACGAGCGGGGCGTTTGGTTCCCTCGGGGACCTCTCGGGCTCAGCCCTCGCGGGTCTCCACGACGACCGACTCGATGACGACGTCGTTGAGCGGACGGTCGGTGCGCGGGTTGGTCTGCGTGGTCGCGATGGAGTCGATGACCTTCTGGCTCGACGCGTCGACGACCTCACCGAAAATGGTGTGCTTGCGGTTCAGCCACGTCGACGGGGCGACGGTGATGAAGAACTGCGAGCCGTTGGTGCCCGGACCCGCGTTGGCCATCGCCAGCAGGTAGGGCCTGTCGAACGAGAGGTCCGGGTGGAACTCATCCGCGAACTGGTAGCCGGGACCGCCGGTGCCGTTGCCCAGCGGGTCACCGCCCTGGATCATGAAACCGCTGATCACCCGGTGGAAGACCGTGCCGTCGTAGAGCTTCGCCGTGGACTTCTCGCCGGTGGCGGGGTGGGTCCACTCCCGCTCGCCCTGGGCGAGCTGGACGAAGTTCTTGACCGTCTGCGGGGCGTGGTTCGGCAGGAGCCGGACGTCGATGTCGCCGTGGTTGGTCTTCAGGGTGGCGTAGAGCTGCTCAGCCACGTTCTGCCTTCCGTTGTCTTCCTGTTCCCCCCGATCCTCGCACGGCCCGCGCCGTGCGTCGCCCGACGGCCGCTTCTCGGCACGGATCCGCCGGATTCGGTTGCGAAAACCCCTTTCGGTACTCGCGGCATGCAAGCGAGGAGCGGCGATCCGTGGCATTGTCGACGACAGGATCACGTTGCCCCTTTTTCATCCGCTATTGCACTGGATCGTCCCTCGATCGTCTCTCGGTCAGTCGCCTGATCGGAAGAGCCGGCGGGGACGGAAGTCGTCATCCGTGACCCGGATGACGTCTCTCGCATGCCGCCATGCGCGTCGGCAGGCATGATCCGTAAAAGGGCGGAAAGTCGAATCACCGTACGCCACCGAGGAGGAGGAACCCGTGACCCGCATCGACAGCGTGCGCGCCGCGACCGGCTCGGCGAAGGAGAGCGTGCTGCACGCCGCGGACGTGGTGGCGCCCTACGCCGACACAGCCAAGGAGAGGGCCGCACACTACGCACACGAGGCACGCGTACGGCTCGCGCCGAAGGTGTCGCTGGCCGCCGACCAGGCCCGCGCCCAGTACGGCGTCTACGTCGCCCCCCGCGTGGAGCAGGCCCTCGCCCATGTGCCGCCGAAGGTCGACCAGGCCGCCCAGGAAGCCGCCGCGCGCACGCGCAAGGCCGCGCGGCAGGCCGCCGAGTACTCCCGGCCGAAGATCGAGCAGGCGGTGGCCGCGGCCGGGCCCGTCAAGGAGGAGGCCGCCGCGCGCGGCGCCGCCGCACTGGTCGCGCTGCGCGGCCAGGTCCCGCCCAAGGAGATCCTCCGGCTGGTCCGCCGCCAGCAGCGGCGGGCGAGGGCCGGACGCGCGGTGAAGGCGCTCGTGGTGGCGGGTGCCCTCGCCGGCGGCGCGCTCGCGGCCTGGAAGTGGTGGGACAAGCAGGCCAACCCCGACTGGCTGGTCGAGCCGCCCGCGGCGACGGAGGTCCCCGAGTCCGGCGGGCTGACGTCGGTGGACGGCAGCGGCCAGGCCGTACTGGACCCCCAGGTCCGGGAGAAGGAGGCCGAGGAGGAGGCCGCCGACCGCGACGAACAGGGCTGACCGCCACCCGGACCGGCCGGCACGCACGAAAGAAGCTCCCCTGCACATCCACAGCCGTGGACGCGCAGGGGAGCTTTTCGTCTGTGGAGCCTAGGGGAGTCGAACCCCTGACATCTGCCATGCAAAGACAGCGCTCTACCAACTGAGCTAAGGCCCCGTAAGCAGGAGCGTCCGGCCAGGAGAACCACTACCGGTCGGGCGCCGCAGACCAGAGTACCGGGTCACCCCCCCGATTCCGCAAAAGGATTAGGGGTCCCCGTGGCCGACCACTCTCCGTAAGATGCTCCGCGTGGTTCGCTGGAGCGAACCACGGTACTTGGGGAAGCGATGGGGAGACGCAATGGACGCCGCACAGCAGGAAGCGACCGCGAGAGCGCGGGAACTGCAGCGGAACTGGTACGGGGAGCCACTGGGGGCGCTCTTCCGCAAGCTCATAGACGACCTGGGGCTCAACCAGGCCCGTCTGGCGGGGGTACTGGGACTGTCCGCACCGATGCTGTCGCAGCTGATGAGCGGCCAGCGCGCGAAGATCGGCAACCCGGCGGTGGTGCAGCGGGTGCAGTTGCTGCAGGACCTGGCGGCACAGGTGGCGGACGGCAGCGTCAGTGCGGGCGAGGCCACCGAGCGCATGGACGAGATCAAGCGGTCGCAGGGGGGCTCGGTGCTCAGCAACACCACGCAGACGACGGTCAGTTCGGGAGCGCCCACGGTGAAGCGGGTGGTGCGTGAGATCCAGTCGCTGCTGCGCTCCGTCGCCGCCGCCGGGGACATCATCGATGCCGCGGACTCCCTCGCCCCGACCCATCCGGAACTGGCCGAGTTCCTCCGCGTGTACGGCGCCGGCCGCACCTCCGACGCCGTCGCGCACTACCAGGCGCACCAGAGCTGAGGCCCGCACCCGGCGACCACGGGGGGATCGGTGGGCCCGGACGTGCCGGTCTCAGGGGGAGGAGCGACACACAGCCATGGGTGAGGTCTTCGCCGGCCGGTACGAACTGGTCGACCCGATCGGACGCGGCGGGGTCGGCGCGGTCTGGCGCGCCTGGGACCACCGCCGCCGCCGCTACGTGGCCGCCAAGGTCCTGCAGCAGCGCGACGCGCACTCCCTGCTCCGCTTCGTCCGGGAACAGGCCCTGAGGATCGACCACCCCCATGTGCTCGCGCCGGCCAGCTGGGCCGCCGACGACGACAAGGTCCTGTTCACGATGGACCTGGTGACCGGCGGATCGCTGGTCCACCTGGTCGGGGACTACGGGCCGCTGCCCCCGGCGTTCGTGTGCACCCTGCTCGACCAGTTGCTGTCGGGGCTGGCCGCGGTGCACGCGGAGGGCGTGGTGCACCGTGACGTCAAGCCCGCCAACGTGCTGCTGGAGGCCACCGGCACCGCCCTCCCCCGGCTGCGTCTGTCCGACTTCGGCATAGCGATGCGGCTGGGCGAGCCACGGCTGACGGAGACCAACCTCGTGGTGGGAACGCCGGGTTACCTCGCGCCGGAGCAGATGATGGGCGCGGAACCGGACTTCCCGGCGGACCTGTTCGCCGTCGGCCTGGTCGCCCTCTACCTCCTGCAGGGCGCGAAGCCCGACGCCAAGGCGCTCGTCGAGTACTTCACCGAGCACGGCACGCCGGGCGCGCCGAAAGGCGTCCCCGAGCCCCTCTGGCAGGTCGTGGCCGCGCTGCTGCAACCGGATCCGGCAGCCCGGTTCCGTACGGCGACGGGTGCGCGCAGGGCGCTGGCCGCGGCCGCCGAACTCCTCCCCGAGCCCGGGCCCGACGACGAACTCGTCGAGATCTTCGACCAAGTGGGCCCACTGCCCCCGGGTTTCGCCCCCGACGGCCCCCTCGAACGCAGCCCGGGCGTGGCGGTGGTGCACACGGCAGGAGCGACGGGCTCGACCTCGGCGGCGCGCACGGCGGCGGCGTGGACGGGGGCCGGGGAAGCAGTCCGGGCGCGGGACGCGGAGCCGCCGCGACCGCCCGAGGGGCGGGCCGCCGTGCCCGGGGAGGGCCAGGGCCCGGACGCGCGGTCCGCCCTGCCCGGCGGCGAGGACCACCTCGCCCACGGCACCGGCCCGGTCCACGACACGGGACCCCACGGCGACGGCAGCGCGGAGGACGGCCAGGACGTGGCCGACGGAGACGGCGACGGCACGGGTGGCGGCGGGGAGGCGGTTCTCCAGGACAGTGGCGGCAGCGGTGACGGCGCAGTGAGCGGTCCTGAGGCGGTCCGCCAGGGCGGGATCGGCCACGACACGGGGCTGCGCGGCGGCCACGGCACAGGAGCGCACGGTGGCGACGGCGCCGGGAGCCGGGGCCGTACCGGCCGGCCGGCGCAGCCGGAGGCCGGCGGCGACGCCCCGCACGAGTCGAGCCGGCACTGTCCCCACGACCCGCACGACTCCGGGAGCCATGCCCCCCGCACCCCGCACCGCCCGGGGAGCCACGCACCGCAGGATCCCAGCCGGCACGCCCCCCGCGGCCCGGGCGGCTCCGAGCGGCACGACCCCGGAGGCCACGCCCCGCACGACGGGAACCACACCCCCCGCACCGCGCACGATCCGAGCCCCGCCCCACCGCTCGACGCCTCCGCGTCCACGTCCACGTCCACCGGGGCGTCCACGATGTCGGACACCGGCAGCTTCCACCTGCCTCCGCCCCAGGTCACCGGCTCTGTGCCGCGGTCACCCGGCGGACGGGACGGTTCACCCCCGCCCCGGCCCCGGCAACCCGAGCCCGGACGTCCGTGGCACGGGCACACCGCCGGTGCCGAGTCCCCCGCGGCTCCCCGCCCCGGGTTCAGCGCCCCGCTCCCGCCCGCGGTTCCCGCCGCCCCCCGCTTCTCCCCCCACGACCCCACGCACCCTCTGCCCCACCGGGGGTCACCGCCTCCGCCTCATTCCGCCGGCCTCCCCGCTCCGGCGCCAGGGCAGGACGGCGACACCTCCACCGCCGTGTACACCGCCGAGGTCCCGCAGACGCCGGGCGCGCCCCACCCGCCCGGCACACCGCACCCGGAGCCCACGCCGGGGCGCAGGACGTCCCGCCACCGAGCCGCGCGCCCCCGTCGTCCCGGCCCGCCCCCCGCGGTCGCGATCCCGCTGCTGTTGCTCGCACTGGCGTGCTACGCCGTGGGCTTCTGGGCTCTGACGCGTCTGTGAGGCGCCGGGGCGCCGTCAGGCCTCCGCCCGGCGTCTGGCCACGGCGGTCCACACCCCGAGTCCGGCCAGCAGGACCGTTCCGGCACCGATCCCACCCACGGCGAGCGCCCACAGCGCGGCCTCACCGGGCGCCCAGGTCCCCCCGGCCGTCGCCGCGGCCCGGTCCCGGGACGTGACCGCGAACAGGTCCCGCGGTGCGGACTGCCCGGCGTATCCGGGCCCGGACCGCGCCGCGCCGCCGACCCGGACGCGCAGGGTCAGCTCGAACGGGCCGTCGCCGAACTGTTCCGCCGTCTTCCCGGCCAGGTGCACCACCACGTAGTAGCGGCCGGCGAACCGCGTGGCCTTCACCTGGTCGGAGAAGCCGAACCGGTTGGAATAGGACACGGGCGGCAGTGGTGGGGAGGCGGCGGACGCCTGCCGCCCGTCGTAGCCGTCGCTCGCGTCCGCGACGGACCCCCGGGCCGGGTTGTAGAGGGACAGGGTCAGCGCTCCGGTCACATAACCGCGGACTCCGCTCGAACCTCCCAGCTCGGCAAGGACGTTCAGCTGCTGCCCCCAGTCGACCGGCACCGCGTAGAAGAGCGTCTGCCCGGGCCGCAGCCGGGTCCGCCAGACCCCCTGGCCCACCCTGCTCGCCGTGGCGAACCCGCCACCGCCCGCCCGTTCCACCGGATTTCCGGCCACCGGTGCGGGCGAGGCCGAGTCCCATGCCCCGGGGGCCCTGCTCGCACCGGACCGTGCCAGGGGCGGCTCCGTCACGGGGACCAGTTCCAGCGCCCAGTCGTCCGGTGACGAGCCCTTGGCGTCGGTGCGTTCGACGACGACGTGGAAGGTGCCGGCGCCCTGGCAGAGCACCCGGCCGGGAAGGACCTCGCGTGCTCCCCACGCGGCGATCGGATGCGCGCTGTGGCTCGCGCCGAAGCGGGCGCTCTGGAAGGAGCAGGAGGTGCCGTCGGCGGCCTGGACCGACACCCGCAGTCCGTCGGTGGCGGCCACCGTGGATCCGGGCCGGGGAACGGCGGTCGCGGAGACGTAGGCGCTGGAGGTGTCGTCGAGGTCGAGGCGGTAGTAGACCTTGCCGTGGGCCGGCAGGGAGCTGGTGTACGTACGGCCGGGCTCGAGGCGTTCGGCGCCGGCGGGGCTCGTCGCGCCGGTGACGGACCGGGCGTCGTCGGCGAAGGCGTACGGTTCCGGTGACCCGGCGGCGACCGCGGTGTGGCCAGAAAGTGCCACCAGGGACAGCGCCGCCGCGACCACGGCCGTGCGGGCAGCACCGGCCGGGCGGCCGCGCCCGGTCCCCGCGCGCCGTCCCCCCTTACGACGCACCATCACGCGCACCACCCGCACCTCCCCCTCGCCGCTCCGGGACGTCGCCCATCCTGCCCCGTGCGGCGGTACGCCATCCGCACAATCCGCTGATGCGTCCGACACGCGGCTCCGCGCGGCGACGCGTACCCGACGCGTCCGTGCCCCGCAACACGAGAGCCCGGGCCGCGGCCGGCCCGGGCAACACAAAACCCCGACCGCGAGGGGCGGCCGGGGCCTGTTCAGATCGGGATGCAGGTACTCACGAACCCGTGGGCACGGAGTCAGTCGCCTCCGTCCACAGATCCTGCTCGGCGCGATCCGCCTGGATCTGGCGGTACACGAGGAGCCCGCCGATGGCGGCCAGTGCGACCAGGAGAAGCTTCTTCACCGCGCGACCTCGTCTTTCCTTGACGTAGGGGACCTCTGGCGCCCGACTATACACACCGGCCGATACCGATCAGTGACCTGAGTCGGGCCCCAACTCCCGGTCGCGGCCGCACCGTAGGCGGGCACGCGCCGACCGGATCGGAGAGTGATCACACCTCCACGGACGGTGAAGTTTGGCGAGTCTTGCCCCTCTTCTTACGTTTTCTGAGTCTGTGGGTCCATACGAGTGGTGTTCATCCGAAGATCCCTGTGACACGGGCGTCGGTCCACCACTTCGCGGCCCCCATACACATCATGGGCAACGTACGCAAATTGCCCGACCCGAAAGTGAGGGGCCATGGACCAGAGCAAGGTCATGAAGGTGTGGACCACCATCGTCACCGTCTTCCTCGCGCTGTGCACGGCGCTCGGATTCACCACGACGACCGCCGCCGCGGCGCCGACCGCGTCGCAGCCCGAGACGGCACCGAAGAGCACGGTTCCGGTGCCGGCCCAGTCGACATCCCCGTGGTCCCGCGTTCACGCCAGGTCACTGCCCCCCACGATGAAACAGCGCATCCGCGCCGAGGCCCACGGAAAGAGCCCCAGCTGCCGGCACCGCCCGACGACCGAGGAGCCCGCCGAGATGACCGACGCCCTGTGCGTCCCCGACGTACCGCCGGTCAGACCGACGATTCCCCTCCAGCGCTGACAGCGCCGACGCGGCACCGCGGTGCCGCCTTCCGGAACCCATGACAAGAACGGCGATCTTGCGTACAGCACCGCCTCGACCCACGAAGATCCCCGGTCACCACGACCGGGGATCTTTGTCATGCCTCCTTGAGAGCTCTGGTGAGGCGGGCACACCTCTCCACTACGTTGCCGGGAACTAGCTCGTCGGCTCCATGGGCGGCGCCATGATCGGCGCCGTGGGCGGCGCCATGGTCGGCCCCGTGGTCGGCCCCGTGGTGGGCGCCATGGTCGGCCCCGTGGTGGGCGCCGTCGTCGGCCCCGTGGTCGGCCCCGTCGTCGGCCCCGTGGTCGGCCCCGTCGTCGGCCCCGTCGTCGGCCCCGTGGTCGGCCCCGTCGTCGGCCCCGTGGTCGGCCCCGTCGTCGGCCCCGTGGTCGGCCCCGTGGTCGGCCCCGTCGTCGGCCCCGTGGTGGGCCCCGTGGTCGGCCCCGTCGTCGGCTGACTTGGTACGTTGTTGTTCGTCACATTCTGGGTGTTGTTCTGGATCGCGGTGTTCACCACGCTGTTGAGCACCGTCTGCGGTACGCCGGGTGCTGCGGCCCGTGCGGCTGCGGCGGCCTGTGCAGGGGTCGCGCCCCTCCTCACCGCCTGTGCGGCTGCTGCCTGGGCCGCTGCGGCTGACCCGCCCCCTGCGGATTCCCCTGCCGGTGCGGAGCACGGCACACCCGCCACGGAGACCGGACCTCCACCCGCGAGAGCCGCCTGGAAACTACCGTTCTGCCCCGTGACGGTGCCGAGGGACGTCCCCCCGCGCATGACCGGGTATGTCGTCGTGCCGGTATTGAACCCCTGTCCGGACAAGGTGCCACCGGCCAGCCGGCACGTCTGGGTCGGAACTGCAGAAGTCTGCGAAGCAGAGACAGCGGTCGCCCCCGCAGCCAGTGCGATCGTTGCGGCGGCGGCCAGCGTCTTCCCTTTTCGCATGGGTGTCTCCATTCGTCGACGAGGAAGTCCCGGCGCAGGGCGCGGCAGGCGCGAGCATGCCGAGACCTCTTCCCTCCCTCGCCATCCTGGGGAAGGAGCCGTCACGTCGGCGTGATCCCTGCGTGACGCTCATGTGACGCCACGCGGCCCAGGGTTTCCCACCGCCACCGGATTGCCAGCCGTGCACGCAGAGGACCCCCGGACCTGGGGGACCGGGGGTCTTGTCGCCGATGCGACGAACGGGGTCTGGACCTCACTGACGCCGTCGGCCGAGGCCGCGCGGAGGAGCGATCGGCATGCTCCCCGCTCCCCGCACAGGCCCTCTGATCAGCCCACCTCGCGGCGAGGCTGGAAGCGGCGGCGCCGTACTCGGTCACCGATCTCACCCACGACGATCACCAGCGCAGCACTCGCCGCGCACCCCACAAGGCTCGCCGGCTGACCGAGCACCTTGCCCAGGAGCCAGAAGACAGCGGTGACAGCCGCCCACCACATAACCCAAAAGCCGATCACGGACCACCAGCGCCGCCTCTTCACGGCATGACGATACGTGGACTCTGAGCATCGACCAATGCCAGTAATGAACACGTCCCGTCCGGCTCTTTCCAGGCGGGGGGACTCTTTCATCCAGGATGATCAATGGCGCGAAGCAGCAGTACGCCGGCTGGGGAGGGCTCCACATCTGCGACTGCACTGCCATGCGTTGCCCTTGACCGCGCTCCGGCGGTCAGGCGTCCTGGCGCGGCCCGCGGTATCGGAGCTGCTCCACGAGGGTGAGGAAGAGGAAGAGATTCGGGATCTTCTTGACCGGCATCCTTGCCCAGGGCAGTTTCTTGCCGACCTTGCGCAGCACCAGCACCCCCTGTGAGAGCTCGGCCTTCTCGATCTGCGGCCACGTCAGGCTGCCCTTTGAGGTGGCCACACCGCCCAGGTTGACCGAGAGCTCCCCGTAGGTCAGGGTGCCGCCCTGCTCCAGCCCGGCGAGCAGTCCGGGGAGCTGTGCCCGGGTGATCTCCTGCTGCAACGCCGGGCCCCAGCGCTCGGGCTGGTCGTAGAAGCCGGTCACCTTGAGCGTCGTACCGTCCGCGCGATAGAGCGTGTAGACGTAGGTGGTGCCGACATATATGCCGTTTGCGTACCGCTCGGTGATCTCCTGAAGCACCGTCATCGTGTCCCAGCGGAAAACGGACACTTCGCCGCTCTTCCCCACCTCGGCCAGGCCATGTTCGAAGAGGTGCAGTCGGCGGGCAGCCTGTTTGCGCGAGAGATTGGGCGTCTGGGCAGCGAGCCAGAGGAAGTAGGCGCCCAGGGGAGGAAGGATCAGGGAAACGGTGCCCATGAGCAGAAGGGCAGCGATCCGCACAGGGCCGACACGCTTGGGCAGGAACGTCTCACGCAGTTGTCCGAGCCCTTCGGTTCCCAGAGGTGCCGTCTGGGGGGCTGATGTCTGCCCGGCCTCTTGCTGAGCGGCGGATTCCACCATGAGTCGTGCTCCCTACCGTGGCGTTTCAGAAATTCGGTGATCATTGTGTGGCCGGGCCCGACGGCGGTACGTGTCGGGGGGCTTGGCGGCCACCCGAACCGGCACGCCGGCCGGGAATCCACAGCCTCCGTCTCACCTGCACCCGGCACTCTCCCCAGCTCCCATCCCGTACACCGTCGCCCCACACACCGTGGAGCGGGCGTGGTTCATGGCGTCCAGGTGACCATGGACCTGTACACGCACGTGGTCGGCGACAGGGGGCGCGAAGCCGTCGCGATGCTTGCCGAGCCGTTGGAAGACCCGCTCATCGGCTGACGCTGTTGGTGTCAAGAGTGGGTGTGCAAAGACCCCCGGCCCTAGTGGACCGGGGGTCTTTTCGCTGGTGGGGCTAACAGGATTTGAACCTGTGGCCTCATCCTTATCAGGGATGCGCTCTAACCAACTGAGCTATAGCCCCGCCGCGCTCGGCGGTGTGTCCCGTGCGCTGACTCCTGAAGATTAGCGCACGACGTGGTCAGTCCCAAAATCGGTTACCGGTGCCGGCGCCCGGGGACTCTCACTCGTCCTCGGCCAGGGTCAGCTCGACGCCGCCGACGAAACCGGCGGAGAGGTTGTAGACGAACGCGGCGAGAGTCGCGAGCGCCGTCGCCAGGATGACGTCGATGACCGCGATGACCGACGCGAACATCAGCACGTGCGGGAGGGACAGGAAGGACTGCAGGTCGAAGCCGTTCGACTCGTTGGAGCCGGTCGCCTCCGAGATGGTGCCTCCGACGGTGGAGAAGACGCCCATCGCCTCCAGCACCATCCACAGCACGGCGGCGGCCACGATCGTGCAGATGCCCAGCGCGATGGAGAGCAGGAAACTCACCTTCATCACCGACCACGGGTCGGCCTTCGCCACGCGCAGCCGCGCCTTGCGGGTCCGCGGTGTCGTCGTGGCGCCCGTACGGGGGCGGCGCACCGCGCCCGCCTGGTAGGCCTGGGGCGGGTGGTAAGGGCCCGTCTGCTGCTGCGGCTGGCGCTCACCCGGCAGCGGGGACGCCGACTGCGGCCCGACCGCCTGGCCGGAGGCCGCCTGCTGGGTCTGCGGGCCTCGGGTGTCCGTCACCGTTCCCCCCTGGGATCCGTGTGTGTCGGGCGAGTGCGAGTCGGTCGCGGACGGCTTGATCGCCTTCAGGTTGGTCGTGTGCGGGTCCGTAGTCTGCGCGGCGGAGCCACGGCCGCCGCCGTCCGCTTCCGTACCCGTGGGGGTACCGGCCGATCCGGCGCCCGTGGCTCCGCTCACGATGACTCTCTCCTCGTGCTACTCGGCCGAGGGCGCCTCGCCCTCGTCCGTGCCGGTGGACGCGGCATCCTCCGCGGTCTCGTCCACGGCCACGTCGCCGTCGACTTCCTCCGCCTCGCGTCCCGCCTCGGCGTTGCGAGCGATACCGACGACGGCATCGCGCTTGCCCAGGTGGATCAGTTGGACGCCCATGGTGTCACGGCCCGTCTCCCTGATCTCGTTGACTCGCGTACGAATCACACCGCCCGACAGCGTGATGGCGAGGATCTCGTCGGTCTCCTCGACCACCAGCGCCCCCACGAGCGAACCGCGGTCCTCGACGATCTTGGCGGCCTTGATGCCGAGGCCGCCGCGACCCTGGACGCGGTACTCGTCGACACGGGTCCGCTTCGCGTACCCACCGTCGGTGGCAGTGAAGACGAACGTACCGGGTCGGACGACATTCATCGAGAGCAGTTCGTCGCCCTCGCGGAAACTCATGCCCTTGACGCCCGAGGTGGCGCGGCCCATGGGACGCAGGGTGTCGTCGGAGGCCGTGAACCGGATCGACTGCGCCTTCTTGCTGATCAGCAGCAGGTCGTCGTCGGCGGAGACGAGTTCGGCACCGATGAGTTCGTCGTCGGAACCGTCCTCCCGCTCCCGCAGGTTGATGGCGATGACACCGCCGGAGCGAGGCGAATCGTAATCCTTCAGAGGCGTCTTCTTGACCAGGCCGCCCTTGGTGGCCAGCACCAGGTACGGCGCCGCCTCGTAGTCCCGGATGGCGAGGATCTCGGCGATCGTCTCGTCCGGCTGGAAGGCGAGCAGGTTGGCCACGTGCTGGCCGCGCGCGTCCCGGCCGGCGTCCGGCAGCTCGTAGGCCTTGGCGCGGTACACCCGGCCCTTGTTGGTGAAGAACAGCAGCCAGTGGTGCGTGGTCGACACGAAGAAGTGGTCGACGATGTCGTCTTCCTTCAGCTTCGCGCCCCGCACGCCCTTGCCGCCGCGCTTCTGGGCGCGGTAGTCGTCGGTCTTGGTGCGCTTGACGTAGCCGCCGCGGGTGACCGTGACGACGATGTCCTCCTCGGCGATCAGGTCCTCGATGGACATGTCGCCCTCGTACGGGATCAGCTTGGTCTTGCGGTCGTCGCCGAACTTCTCGACGATCGCCGCCAGCTCCTCGCTGACGATCCCGCGCTGGCGCACCGGGGAGGCGAGGATCTCGTTGTACTCGTTGATCTTCGCCTGGAGTTCGTCGTGCTCCTGGACGATCTTCCGCCGCTCCAGGGCGGCGAGTCGCCGCAGCTGCATCTCGAGGATGGCGTTGGCCTGGATCTCGTCGATCTCCAGCAGGCTCATCAGGCCGCCGCGGGCGATCTCGACGGTGTCGCTGCGCCGGATCAGCGCGATGACCTCGTCGATGGCGTCCAGGGCCTTCAGCAGACCGCGCAGGATGTGGGCGCGCTCCTCGGCCTTGCGCAGCCGGAAGCGGGTCCGGCGGACGACGACCTCGATCTGGTGCGTCACCCAGTGGCGGATGAACGCGTCCAGCGACAGGGTGCGCGGCACGCCGTCGACCAGCGCCAGCATGTTGGCGCCGAAGTTGGTCTGCAGGTCGGTGTGCTTGTAGAGGTTGTTCAGGACGACCTTGGCGACCGCGTCCCGCTTCAGGACGATGACCAGGCGCTGCCCCGTGCGGGACGACGTCTCGTCGCGGACGTCCGCGATGCCGCCGATCTTGCCGTCCTTGACCAGGTCGGCGATCTTCTGCGCGAGGTTGTCGGGGTTGACCTGGTAGGGCAGCTCCGTGACCACCAGGCACTGGCGGTTCTGGATCTCCTCGACCTCGACGACCGCGCGCATGGTGATGGAGCCGCGGCCGGTGCGGTACGCCTCCTCGATGCCCCTGCGGCCGACCGCGAGGGCGCCCGTCGGGAAGTCGGGGCCCTTGATGCGCTCGACGAGCGCATCGAGCAGCTCCTCGTGCGAGGCCTCCGGGTTCTCCAGGCACCACTGGGCGCCGGCGGCGACCTCGCGCAGGTTGTGCGGCGGGATGTTGGTCGCCATGCCGACCGCGATGCCGGCCGAGCCGTTGATCAGCAGGTTCGGGAAGCGGGACGGCAGGACGGTCGGCTCCTGGGAGCGGCCGTCGTAGTTGTCCGTGAAGTCGACGGTCTCCTCGTCGATGTCGCGGACCATCTCCATCGACAGCGGCGCCATCTTGCACTCGGTGTACCGCATGGCCGCCGCGGGGTCGTTGCCCGGCGAGCCGAAGTTGCCGTTGGAGTCCACCAGCGGCATCCGCATCGCCCACGGCTGCGCGAGACGGACCAGCGCGTCGTAGATCGAGGAGTCGCCGTGCGGGTGGTAGTTGCCCATGACGTCGCCGACGACGCGGGCGCACTTGTAGAAGCCGCGCTCGGGGCGGTAGCCGCCGTCGTACATGGCGTACAGCACGCGGCGGTGCACGGGCTTGAGACCGTCGCGGACGTCGGGCAGCGCGCGGGACACGATGACGGACATCGCGTAGTCCAGGTACGAGCGCTGCATCTCCGTCTCGAGCCCGACGGGCTCGACGCGCATCGCGAGTTCGCCGCCCTCTTCAGGGGTGACAGGGGTGTTCTCGTCGGCCATTGCTGGTGAGATTCCTTCCTGGTGCGGTCAGCTGAGACCGACTCAGATGTCGAGGAAGCGGACGTCCTTGGCGTTGCGCTGGATGAACGCGCGGCGGGCCTCGACGTCCTCACCCATGAGGACCGAGAACAGGTCGTCGGCCTGGGCGGCGTCGTCGAGGGTGACCTGGCCGAGGACCCGGTGCTCCGGGTCCATCGTGGTCACGCGCAGTTCCTCGGCGTTCATCTCGCCGAGGCCCTTGAAGCGCTGGATCGAGTCCTCCCGGACCCGCTTGCCGCGCTGGCGGCCCATCTCCAGCAGTGCGTCGCGCTCACGGTCGGAGTACGCGTACTCGATGTCGTCCTTGCCCCACTTGATCTTGTAGAGCGGAGGGCGGGAGAGGAACACGTGGCCGGCCTCGACCAGCGGCCGCATGAAGCGGAAGAGGAAGGTCAGCAGCAGGGTGTTGATGTGCTGGCCGTCGACGTCGGCGTCCGCCATCAGGATGATCTTGTGATAGCGGAGCTTGTCGATGTCGAAGTCCTCGTGCACGCCCGTGCCGAAGGCGGAGATCAGCGCCTGGATCTCCTGGTTCTGCAGGATCTTGTCGAGACGGGACTTCTCGACGTTGAGGATCTTGCCGCGGATCGGGAGGATCGCCTGGTACTCCGGGTTGCGGCCGGACTTGGCCGAGCCGCCGGCGGAGTCGCCCTCGACGATGAAGATCTCGCACTTGGCCGGGTCGTTGGACTGGCAGTCCGACAGCTTGCCCGGCAGGGACGCGCTCTCCAGCAGACCCTTGCGGCGGGTGAGGTCCCGGGCCTTGCGGGCCGCGACGCGCGCGTAGGCCGCCTGGATGCCCTTGCGGATGATGTCCGCGGCCTCGTTCGGGTTGCGGTCGAGCCAGTCGGTGAGGTGCTCGTAGGCGATCTTCTGGACGAAGGTCTTCGCCTCGGTGTTGCCCAGCTTCGTCTTGGTCTGGCCCTCGAACTGCGGCTCGCCCAGCTTGACCGAGATGATGGCGGTCAGGCCCTCGCGGATGTCGTCACCGGTGAGGTTGTCGTCCTTGTCGCGCAGCAGCTTCTTGTCGCGCGCGTACTTGTTGATCAGTGACGTCAGCGCGGATCGGAAGCCCTCCTCGTGCGTACCGCCCTCGTGGGTGTGGATGGTGTTGGCGAAGGAGTACACGCCCTCGCTGTAGCCGTTGTTCCACTGCATCGCGACCTCGACGGACAGGAGCTTGTCCTTGTCCTCGGCCTCGATGTCGATGACGGAGGGGTGCACCACGTCTCCCTTGCGGGAGTTGAGGTACTTCACGAAGTCGACGATGCCGCCCTCGTAGTGGTACGTGACGGACTTGACCTCGTCCTTCACGTCGGCGCCGGCCTCGTCGGCGCCGGTGGTGGCCTTCGCCGACTCCCGCTCGTCGGTGAGCCTGATGGTCAGGCCCTTGTTGAGGAACGCCATCTCCTGGAAGCGCCGTGACAGCGTCTCGAAGGAGTACTCGGTGGTCTCGAAGATGTCGCCGTCGGCCCAGAAGGTGACCGAGGTGCCGGTCTCGTCCGTCGCCTCGTGCTTGGCCAGCGGGGCCGTCGGGACGCCCATCTTGTAGTCCTGCGTCCAGCGGTGACCGTCGGTCTTGACCTCGACGGAGACCTTCGTCGACAGGGCGTTCACGACCGAGACGCCGACGCCGTGCAGACCGCCGGAGACCGCGTATCCGCCGCCGCCGAACTTGCCGCCCGCGTGCAGCACGGTCAGCACGACCTCGACGGCCGGCTTGCCCTCGGAGGGAACGATGCCCACCGGGATGCCGCGGCCGTTGTCGACGACGCGGACGCCGCCGTCGGCCAGGATCGTCACGTCGATCGTGTCGGCGTGGCCGGCCAGCGCCTCGTCGACGGAGTTGTCGACGACCTCGTACACGAGGTGGTGCAGGCCGCGCTCACCGGTGGAGCCGATGTACATACCGGGTCGCTTGCGGACTGCGTCCAGACCCTCGAGGACGGTGATGGCGCTGGCGTCGTACGAGGCCGTGACCTCACCGTTCGAGGAGGCGGCCCCGTTCGCGCCGGCGTCGGTGGACGGGATGTTCTCGTTGGGGTTGCCGGAATCGGCCACGAAGCGCCCTTTCTGGCACAGCACGAAGCCGGGCTCGTCGGCGGTTTGCCGGAGCGGCTGCGGCATGTTGCGTTGGTAAGCCTTGTTTCAGCGTTGCTCAGCTTTTCCCGGGCGGTCCCCACATGCGGGGCGGGATTGTCTTCCAGTCTACCGGTAGCGCCGACAGTGATGGGGGTTTGCGGGTACCTGAGCCCGCATGTGCCGCCCTGAACCGGTCTCGGCCGGGTCCCGATATAGGGAAGGGGGCTCCAAGAGGCTCACAGCGGCACTCAGCGCTTCCGGACGTCAACCCCTCACTACTCGCGGGTCAGGTCGGTGTCCGCACTGGTGTGCGCCCCGACGCCGAACGGCCCGGACGGGCTCGCGTCCGGGCCGCCATGACCGCTGGGTGTGAGGTCTGTCACCCGTAGGTGTCGCCGGGTCCGATGCTGCCCGGAGCACGCAGGGGACCGTAACGACGGGCGGGGCCGCCCGGCCCGAGCACCTTGATCAGCCGCACCCTGCCGTGCCCCAGGTCCTCGTTGAGGCGGGCGACGAGCGTGGGAGCGAGCAGGCGCAGGTTCGTCGCCCAGGCCGTGGAGTCGCAGCGCACGGTCAGCACCCGCTCGTCCTCGTCGTACCTCTCCGGCACGCAGTGCTTGGCCACGTCCGCGCCGACGATCTCGGGCCAGCGCCCCATGACGCCGCCGACCGCGGCCGGGGCCTCCCAGCCCCGCTCGGTGAGGAGCCGGTTGATCGCCGCGCCCAGCGCCATGGGATCACGGCCGTCCGCCCGCGCGCCCGAGCGCAGGCCCCCGCGCCGGGCCTGCTTCCGCTGCCGCGTCGCGTCCCCCCGCGCGCGGGCCGCCTCCTTCGCCGCCCTCAGCGCCACCCGCGCGAGGTCGACGCCGGAGGGCTCGGCGCCCTTCTTCGGGGACGGGTCCTCGGCGCTCATACGCGTTCCACCGCCCCGCCGGACACGGCGAAGCGCGTCCCGGTCAGCACATGCGGCACGTCGTCGTCGACGGCGGCCGTCACCAGCACCTGCTCGCCGGGCGCGACCAGTTCGGCCAGGCGCTCGCGTCTGCGGGCGTCCAGCTCGGCGAAGACGTCGTCCAGGATCAGCACCGGCTCGTTGCCCTCGGCGCGCAGCAGGTCGTAGGAGGCCAGACGCAGCGCCAGCGCGTACGACCAGGACTCGCCGTGCGAGGCGTAGCCCTTGGCGGGCAGCTGACCGAGCTTGAGGAGCAGATCGTCCCGGTGCGGCCCCACCAGGGTCACGCCCCGCTCGATCTCCTGCTTGCGGGCCTCGGACAGCGCCGACAGGAGCTGGCCGAACAGGTCCTCGCGCGTGTGTGCCTCACCGGGGGCGGACGACCTGTACTCCAGGGCGACCGGCCCCCCGCCCGGCGCCAGCTGCTCGTACGCCTTGTCGGCCAGCGGCTGGAGCGCGCCGATCAGGTCCAGGCGCCGGGCGAGCAGTTCGGCGCCGGCGCGCGCGAGGTGCTGGTCCCACACGTCGAGTGTGGACAGGTCCATCGAGCGGCCGCCGTGCCGCCGGGCCAGGGCCGCCGACTTCAGGAGGGTGTTGCGCTGCCTGAGGACCCGCTCGTAGTCGGAGCGCACGCCGGCCATCCGCGGGGAGCGGGCGGTGATCATCTCGTCGAGGAACCGGCGCCGTTCGCCGGGGTCTCCCTTGACCAGGGCGAGATCCTCCGGGGCGAACAGCACGGACCGTACGATGCCCAGCACGTCACGGGGCCTGACCTGGGACGATCTGTTGATGCGGGCGCGGTTGGCGCGGCCCGGGTTGATCTCCAGTTCGATCAGCTGCTGCCGCTCGCCCTGCCGTACCTGCGCCCGGATCACCGCGCGGTCCGCCCCCATGCGCACCAGGGGCGCGTCGGAGGCGACGCGGTGGCTGCCGAGCGTCGCGAGATAGCCGACCGCCTCGACGAGGTTCGTCTTGCCCTGGCCGTTGGGGCCGACGAAGGCCGTCACCCCCGGGTCCAGCGGCACCTCGGCCCGGGGGTAGGAGCGGAAGTCGGCCAGCGACAGATGCGTGATGTGCATGGTCGTTCGCCGACCTCCCCAACGTGGTGCCTCGGATGTCCCCGGTCCGTCCACGGCCTGTGGACGAACCGGGCCGGTCCTGGGGGTGCAGGGCGCCGCCCCCAGGCTGTGGACTACTTCTTCTCGACCGCGTGGCCGCCGAACTGGTTGCGCAGCGCGGCGATCATCTTCATCTGGGGCGAGTCCTCCTGGCGGGAGGAGAACCGCGCGAACAGCGACGCGGTGATCGCCGGCAGCGGCACCGCGTTGTCGATCGCGGCCTCCACGGTCCAGCGTCCCTCGCCGGAGTCCTGTGCGTAGCCCCTCAGCCCGTCCAGGTGCTCGTCCTCGTCGAGGGCGTCGACCGCGAGGTCGAGCAGCCAGGAACGGATGACCGTGCCCTCCTGCCAGGAGCGGAAGACCTCACGCACGTCGGTGACGGAGTCGACCTTCTCCAGCAGCTCCCAGCCCTCGGCGTAGGCCTGCATCATCGCGTACTCGATGCCGTTGTGGACCATCTTCGCGAAGTGGCCCGCGCCGACCTTGCCGGCGTGCACCGAACCGAAGTCGCCCGCCGGCTTGAGGGCGTCGAAGACCGGCTGCACCTTGGCGACGTCCTCGTGGTCGCCGCCGTACATCAGCGCGTAGCCGTTCTCCAGGCCCCAGACGCCTCCGGAGACGCCGCAGTCGACGAAGCCGATGCCCTTGGCCGCCAGCTCCTTCGCGTGCTTCTCGTCGTCCGTCCAGCGGGAGTTGCCGCCGTCCACGACCACGTCACCGGGTTCGAGCAGCTCGGCCAGCTGGTCGATCGTGGACTGGGTGGGCGCTCCTGCCGGCACCATCACCCAGACCACCCGAGGACCGCTGAGCTTGCCCACCAGTTCTTCCAGGCTGTGGACATCGGCGAGGTCCGGGTTGCGGTCGTATCCGATGACGGTGTGGCCGGCGCGGCGTATGCGCTCGCGCATGTTGCCGCCCATCTTGCCGAGGCCGACGAGACCGAGCTCCATCAGTTGCGTTCCTTAGGTTGCACGACGTGGCGTTCAGGCACTTTCGTACCCGCGTCCGAGCCTAAAGCCTGGGGGTACCTGCCACGCCTTTCGGGCAGCCGGGGACCTCACGCACATCTGTGGGCATACCCGCTCACTCGTACTCCCCCGCCGCGCCGTGCTGCCGGCGCGGTCCACAGGCGCCGTGCGGGCGGTGGACCGGCACGGCGCCTCCGGGGGTGGTGCCGGACAGACGTCAGCCGCTCAGCCGCACCGGCATGATCAGGTACTTGTAGGCCTCGTCCGCCTCGGCGTCCACCGCCGGCCTGCCGCTGAGCAGCGCGGGCTTCGTGGAGGTCGTGAAGGAGAGCTGGGCCACCGGGGAGTCGATGGCGCTGAGGCCGTCCAGCAGGAACGTCGGGTTGAAGGCGATGGAGATCTCGTCGCCGTCGAGCTGGGCGTCCACCCTTTCCACAGCCTGTGCGTCGTCGCTCGAGCCGGCCTCCAGGATCAGCACGCCCTGCTCGAAGCTCAGCCGCACCGGGGTGTTGCGCTCGGCGACCAGGGCCACACGCTTGACGGCCTCCACGAAGGGGCCGGTCTCGATGACGGCGACCGAGTTGAACTCCGTCGGGAACAGCGTGCGGTACTTCGGGAGGTCGCCCTCCAGCAGGCGCGTGGTGGTGCGCCGCCCGGCACCCTCGAAACCGATCAGGCCCTCGCCCGCGCCCGAGCCCGACAGCGCCAGGGTCACGGTGTCGCCGGCGCCGAGTGCCTTGGCGGTGTCCAGCAGTGTCTTGGCGGGCACCAGGGCGACCGCGGAAGCGTCCGGGTTCTCCGGCTTCCACAGGAACTCGCGGACCGCGAAACGGTAGCGGTCGGTGGAGGCCAGCGTCACCGACTCGCCCTCGATCTCGATGCGCACACCGGTGAGGACGGGCAGCGTGTCGTCGCGGCCGGCGGCGATCGCGACCTGCTGCACGGCGGAGGCGAAGACCTCGCCGGGGACCGTGCCCGTGGCGTTCGGCATCTGCGGCAGCGCCGGGTACTCCTCCACCGGCAGGGTGTGGAGGGTGAAGCGCGAGGAGCCGCAGACCACGGTCGCCCGTACACCGTCTGTGGAGATCTCCACCGGCCGGTTGGGGAGGGCGCGGGAGATGTCGGCGAGCAGGCGGCCGGAGACGAGGACCGTGCCCTCCTCATCGACCTCTGCGCCGACGGACACGCGAGCGGAGACCTCGTAGTCGAAGCTCGACAGGCTCAGCTGGCCGTCCTCGGCCTTCAGCAGCAGGCCGGCGAGGACAGGCGCCGGCGGACGGGCCGGGAGGCTGCGTGCCGCCCAGGCCACTGCCTCCGCGAGTACGTCGCGTTCCACCCGGATCTTCACCGTAAGCCGCCTCCTGCTGTTGCTGCTGCTGAGTCCTCCGACTCGGTGTCACCGCCCTCTGCGACGGGAAGGACACCGGGGACCAGTCTGACGCACCGCACTGACAGCAGGTGCCTGTCGGGGTCAAGTCGGGTCGAGGGGCAGTCGGGCTCGAGAGAGCGAGTTGTGCACAGGGCCCTCTTCGAAGCGGATTCAGCACTCTCTCTAGTCGGGAGTAGTAGTAGGGCCTGTGGATACCGTGGATAACCACGTTTGCCCAGCTCAGCGCACGAATTTTGTCCACGGTCCCTGTGGGCGGCGTCGGTGGACAACCCGGGGTCTCTGTGGAGAACGGGAAGTTCTGCACACCCCGCCCACAGCCCGTAGGCACTTCTCCCCAGCTGCGTCCCCAGTTTTACCCACGTTTCCCACACCCCAATCCGGCACCTTGGTGTGACCGCTTTCACTCGGCACGGTGAGGAGCGGCGTCGGGTTGCCGAACAGTGGACAGGCATGTGGAGAAGCCGCCGATCACTGGGGACAACAGGCCGTTTCCTGTGGGCGGGCCGTGGACAACGCCGTGCACACCCTGTGGACCGCCACTTCGTCCACAGGGTGTGGAGATCGCTCGTCCACGGTTCCCCAGGCAGCTGAGCTGGGCCGACGCTCTTTCTACCGCACAGACTGTGGACGCGGTCTGGACAACTCCCGAATCCCCAGCGTGTGGACCGCGGAAAGTCACCGGATCTGTGGAGAGCACCCGTAACCCGGACGGTATTCGAACAACCGGACACGCGAGGGCACGCGCTGAGGGGGACGCCCGCGGCCGGCCGGGGCGCCGGGAGCCGGGGTGAGCGCCTCGCCCATGGCGCCGCGAAGCACGCTGAGCGCCTCGCCCGGGGCGGCAGAAGGCGGGCTGAGGCGAGGCGGGCGAGCCCCGGGACGGCGACGGGCGAGCTCCCGAGAAGGCCACGGGCGGGCCACCGAGAAGGCCACGGGCGGGCCGCCGGGCGAGGCGGACGTCGCCGTGTACGACGAAGGGCGCCCCGGGACGGGTCCCGGGGCGCCCTGGCGGTCGCGGCTCGACTCCGCGCGGCCGTCAGCCGTTCTTGATGCGGTTGGTCAGCTCGGTGACCTGGTTGTAGATGGAACGGCGTTCGGCCATCAGCGCGCGGATCTTGCGGTCGGCGTGCATCACGGTCGTGTGGTCCCGGCCGCCGAACTGCGCGCCGATCTTGGGCAGCGACAGGTCGGTCAGCTCGCGGCACAGGTACATGGCGATCTGGCGGGCCGTCACCAGGGCGCGGCCGCGCGAGGTTCCGCACAGATCCTCGACCGTGAGGCCGAAGTAGTCGGCGGTCGCCGCCATGATGGCCGTGGCCGTGATCTCCGGGGCGCTGTCCTCACCGCCGGGGATCAGGTCCTTGAGGACGATCTCCGTCAGGCCCAGGTCCACCGGCTGCCGGTTCAGCGAGGCGAACGCGGTGACGCGGATCAGCGCGCCCTCCAGCTCGCGGATGTTGCGCGAGATCCGCGAGGCGATGAACTCCAGCACCTCGGGTGGCGCGTTGAGCTGCTCCTGCACAGCCTTCTTGCGCAGGATCGCGATACGCGTCTCCAGCTCGGGCGGCTGGACGTCCGTGATCAGACCCCACTCGAAGCGGTTCCGCAGCCGGTCCTCCAGCGTCACCAGCTGCTTGGGCGGCCGGTCGCTGGACAGCACGATCTGCTTGTTGGCGTTGTGCAGGGTGTTGAAGGTGTGGAAGAACTCCTCCTGCGTCGACTCCTTGTCCGCCAGGAACTGGATGTCGTCGACGAGCAGGATGTCCATCTCCCGGTAGCGCTTGCGGAAGCTGTCGCCCTTGCCGTCGCGGATGGAGTTGATGAACTCGTTGGTGAACTCCTCCGAGCTCACGTACCGCACCCGAGTGCCCGGGTACAGGCTGCGGGCGTAGTGCCCGATCGCGTGCAGCAGATGCGTCTTGCCCAGCCCGGACTCCCCGTAGATGAAGAGCGGGTTGTACGCCTTGGCCGGCGCCTCGGCGACCGCCACCGCGGCGGCGTGGGCGAAGCGGTTGGACGCGCCGATGACGAACGTGTCGAAGAGGTACTTGGGGTTCAGGCGCGCGGTCGGCTCACCGGGTCCTGTCGCCGGCGCGGGCTGTGCGGCCAGCGGCCCGGGAGCGCCTGTGGTGGGCAGGTTCGGGCCCACCGGGCCGCCGCGGTGCACATGCCCGGAGCCGGTCTGCGGTTCGGGCCGCTCGCGGCGGACGGGGTCGCGCTGGTCGTAGTCCGCGCGTGACTGCTCGTAATCGGAACGCTGCTGGTCGTACGGCGGACGGTCCCGGTGCTGCTGCCGGTAGTCCTGGGACGGCGCGTACGCGTCCTGCCCGGCCGGCGGGTAGGAGTTCTGAGCGGAGCCGTAGGAGTCCTGGCCCGAGCCGTAGGAGTCCCGCCCCGGGCCGTAGGCGTCCTGGCCCGGCGACGCGTACGGGTCGCGCTCGGGGAAGCCGAGCCGCTGCTGCTGCCAGCCGTAGTCGTCGTGCGACGGGCGGGGCCAGGCGCCGGGCTCGGGGCGCTGGTACTCGGAGGGGTAGGCGGGCCGCGCGGTCGGAAGCTGATCGGTGCCGTCGGCCGGCTGAGGTCCCGTGCGGGGCGTCGGCAGGTGGTCGCCGGCGGTACCCGGACGCTGGCCGTCCCGTCCGTCGGGGCCGCCGCGGCGGCCGTCGGCCCGGTGGCGTCCGTACCCCTCGTACCCGCCCTGGCCCGACGGGAGCTGCTGCTCCTCGTAGCGCGACGGCGCGGGCGGCGCCGGGGTCTGCGGTTCGCCGACGGAGCTGTCGACGGTGATCGCGATGCGGATCGGGCGGCCGCACTCGCGGCTCAGGGTCTCGCTGACGATCGGGGCGAGGCGGCCTTCGAGGACGCCCTTCGCGAACTCGTTCGGCACGGCGAGCAGCGCGGTGTCCGCGACCAGCGCGAGCGGCTGACAGCGCCGGATCCAGTGCTCGTCCTTGGTCTCGACGCCCTGTCCGCGGCCCTCCCCGAGGAGTTGCTCGAGTACTCGTGGCCACACTGCGGCAAGATCGGCAGGTACGTCAGCCACAGGGCACGCTCTCTCACAAGTCCCACGAACGCGTGGTTCGGGACGGGTCGGGTTCTGAAATCGGATGGGGTGGAGGACAAAGGAACGAATCGGAGTCCGGCCACGGTAGTCAGCGCGACCGGTACGGTTCAAGTTGTTGTCCCCAGGCTGTGGACAGTGTGCCTCCGCGGGCGCCGGTTTGACCGGATGCCGCAGCCCCGCGTACCGTAACCAGGTCGAGTTGTCGATGGCTGCTGCCGCCTGCCTCCGAAGGGCACAGATCGCGTCAAGGTGATCGGTCAGCGGTGCACTCGGGCGTTACTGCGAGCTACTCGTGGGCGCACGGTGACAGCCAGGACGGCACCCCGCCACTACCGATACTTTCTGGAGCCCCCGAGTGAGCAAGCGCACCTTCCAGCCGAACAACCGTCGTCGCGCGAAGACCCACGGCTTCCGGCTGCGTATGCGCACCCGTGCCGGCCGCGCGATTCTCGCGTCCCGCCGCAGCAAGGGTCGCGCCCGCCTGTCCGCCTGATCCCGATCAGGTCATGACGTCGTGCTGCCCACCGACAACCGGCTGAGGCGGCGCGAGGACTTCGCGACCGCGGTACGACGAGGACGCCGGGCCGGGCGCCCACTTCTCGTCGTCCACCTTCGTAGCGGTGCCACGGACCCGCACGCGCCAGGGGAGAGCGCTCCCCCGTCGCGTGCGGGTTTCGTCGTGAGCAAGGCGGTGGGTGGCGCGGTCGTGCGCAACACGGTGAAGCGCAGACTTCGCCATCTGATGCGTGACCGAGTCACCCTGCTGCCCCCCGGTAGCCTGGTAGTCGTACGAGCGCTGCCCGGGGCGGCTGACGCGGACTACGCACAGCTGGCCCGAGACCTTGATGCCGCCCTTCGACGACTGCTGGGAGGGGGCGCGCGATGAAGTACCCGCTACTGGCACTCATCAAGCTGTACCAGTGGACCATCAGCCCGTTGCTCGGGCCGGTGTGCAAGTACTACCCGTCGTGCTCCCACTACGGCTACACAGCCATCGACCGGCACGGCGCGATCAAGGGAGCGGCACTCACCGCCTGGCGCATCCTGCGGTGCAATCCGTGGTCGCTCGGCGGTGTGGATCACGTGCCACCGCGCAAGCGTCCGCGGTGGCACGAAATGCTGCGCAGCGCCTGGCGCGCACGCAAGGGCGGGCCCTCCGCCGCCGAACCGGCCACCGACCGGGGCATCCTCCGGTCGAGCCCGGCCGCAGAGACCTCGTCCCATGCCCAAGGAGCATGATTAGTGGACACGATTGCCAGCTTTTTCAGCTTCATCACGACACCCGTTTCCTGGGTCATCGTCCAGTTCCACACGGTCTACGGCGCGATCTTCGGCCCTGACACCGGGTGGGCCTGGGGCCTGTCCATCGTGTCCCTGGTGGTTCTGATCCGCATCTGCCTGATCCCGCTCTTCGTGAAGCAGATCAAGGCGACCCGTGCGATGCAGACGCTCCAGCCGGAGATGAAGAAGATCCAGGAGCGCTACAAGAACGACAAGCAGCGTCAGTCCGAAGAGATGATGAAGCTGTACAAGGAGTCGGGCACCAACCCGCTCTCCTCGTGCCTTCCCATCCTGGCGCAGTCCCCGTTCTTCTTCGCCCTGTACCACGTGCTCAACGGCATCGCGTCGGGCAAGACCATCGGCGTCATCAACGAACAGCTGCTCGCGAGCGCGCAGAAGGCGCACATCCTCGGCGCCCCGCTGGCCGCCAAGTTCACGGACGGCGCGGACAAGGTCACCGCACTCGGCGCCTCCCTGACCGACGTCCGGGTCGTCACCGCGGTCATGATCGTCCTGATGTCGGCGTCGCAGTTCTTCACCCAGCGCCAGCTGATGACGAAGAACGTCGACACGACGGTGAAGACGCCGTTCATGCAGCAGCAGAAGATGCTGATGTACGTCTTCCCGATCATGTTCGCCGTCTTCGGTATCAACTTCCCGGTCGGTGTCCTCGTCTACTGGCTGACCACCAACGTGTGGACCATGGGCCAGCAGATGTACGTCATCCACAACAACCCGACCCCGGGTTCCAAGGCGCAGGCCGCCTACCTGGAGCGCCTGTACAAGCACGTCACGCACCACGGCAAGACGCGCAACCGGCGTGAGAAGGCCATCGTCAAGGCGATCGTGGCCAAGGGCCGGGACCGCAACGAGTCCGAGCGCAAGTTCATCAACGGTCTGAACAAGGCGGGCCTGGCGGCCCAGGCCGACGGCACCGTGCTGAAGAGCGAGAGTGCCGCCCCCACACAGGCCGAGGACGGCACGCAGGTCACGACGAGCGGCACCGCTCCCGCGGCCCCGCGGCGCCAGCAGCCCAAGCGCCAGTCCAAGGCTCAGCGCCAGTCGGCAACCGGCAAGCCGGGTGAGGGCGCGTCGCCCACGTCGTCCACGTCGCTGAGCAAGTCCGACGAGCCCCAGGAAGCCGCCCCGCCCGCCCCTGCCGGCAAGGCCGCCTCGAAGCCGGGCAACGGCACCCGCAGCAAGGCCCAGTCCGGGCAGCGCAAGGGTCCCCAGCGTCCCAAATCCCCGTCCAAGAAGTAAGAAGGAGCCCATCCCGTGACGGAAGGCACCACCTCCGCGGCTGCCGAGGGTGCAGACGCGCTGACCCGCCTGGAGCAGGAGGGCGAGATCGCGGCGGACTACCTCGAGGGTCTGCTGGACATCGCCGACCTTGACGGCGACATCGACATGGACGTCGAGGCCGACCGCGCCGCTGTCTCGATCGTCAGTGACACCGGCAGCCGCGACCTGCAGAAACTGGTCGGGCGGGACGGCGAGGTGCTGGAGGCGCTCCAGGAGCTCACGCGCCTGGCGGTGCACCGGGAGACCGGCGACCGCAGCCGCCTGATGCTGGACATCGCGGGCTACCGGGCGAGGAAGCGCGGCGAGCTCTCCGAGCTGGGCGCCAAGGCCGCGGCCGAGGCAAGGAGCACCGGTGAGCCGGTGAAGCTGAATCCGATGACCCCGTTCGAGCGCAAGGTCGTGCACGACGCGGTCAAGGCCGCGGGCCTGCGCAGCGAGTCCGAGGGCGAGGAGCCGCAGCGCTTCGTCGTCGTGCTTCCCGCCTGATCGGTCCCTGAGTTCCACCGGCCCCGTCTGTTGCGCAGACGGGGCCTCACTTTGTCAGCCTGGTCCTGACGGCTGACGGTCCCTGGTAGTCCTGGTGATCAGCGCGTACGGCGCTGGAGCGGTACGGAAGGACGGTCCCCCGTGACGGAGGCAGCGGAGCTTCCCCCGGCGCCCGAGCAGGCGCGCGAGGTGTTCGGCGATCGTTTCGCGGATGCGGTGCGCTACGCGGAGCTGCTCGCTGAGGCGGGTGTGCAGCGAGGACTGATCGGTCCCCGGGAAGTACCCCGCCTGTGGGAGCGGCACCTGCTGAACTGCGCGGTGCTCTCGGAGGTCGTGCCCGAGGCGGTGACGGTGTGCGACGTCGGGTCGGGCGCCGGCCTGCCGGGCATTCCCCTGGCGCTCGTCCGGGAGGATCTCAAGATCACGCTGCTGGAGCCCCTGCTGCGGCGCACGAATTTCCTCACCGAGGTCGTCGAGCTGCTGGGTCTGGACCACGTCACCGTCGTCCGGGGCCGCGCCGAGGAGGTCATGGGCAAGCTGCCGCCCGTCCATGTGGTGACGGCCCGGGCCGTGGCCCCCCTGGACCGCCTCGCCGCCTGGGGCATCCCGCTGCTGCGCCCGTACGGGGAGATGCTGGCGCTCAAGGGGGACACGGCAGAGGAGGAGCTGAAGAGCGCGGCGACCGCACTCAGCAAACTCGGTGCCGTCGAGACGTCCATCCTGCATGTGGGTGAAGGCGTCGTGGATCCGCCCTCCACGGTGGTGCGGGTCGAGGTCGGGGAGAGCCCCGGTGGTGTCCGGTTCGCGGCCAAGCGTGCGAAGGCCGCTCGGACGGGACGAGTACGCCGTCGCCGCTAGCGGTGCTTGGCGTCTGCTTGGGGCGTCGTACTCCACACAAGCTGCCCAACTTGCGCATTCCGGAGTGTCGCGACAGTTCGGCCACGCCTGCTGTGCATCGTGTTTCACGTGAAACGTCGCTCACTGCTGCACGGCATCATCAACCGCGGCCGCGCTGCGGCCCCATCGCGCGAGCGTAAGCCGCTCGGTTCCCTCGATGAGATCCCCGCCCTCGGCACTGCTCCGTCCCCCGTGAGGGGCACGGAGTTGTCCACAGAGGTGGATTTCTCCACAGAACGCCAGGCCTCACTGGTTCGCGACCCCGAAGGCATGGGAGGCTCTGTTCATTGCGAGCCTGAAGTCGAGGAGAGTGAATCCTTGCGGTCCGACGCCAACATCGCGGGACCGATGACCGATCCGGTCCCCGGTCCCCGTACCGAGTCGCCGGGGGAGGATGTTTCACGTGAAACGCCGCCCCCCATGGACGACACTCCCATCGGTCGTGCTGCCCAGCTGGCGGTCGAGGCTCTGGGGCGCGCAGGCGAGGGTCTGCCACGACCCGAGCAGACCCGCGTCATCGTGGTCGCCAACCAGAAGGGCGGGGTGGGCAAGACGACGACAACCGTCAACCTTGCCGCGTCCCTGGCCCTGCACGGCGGCCGCGTTCTGGTGGTCGACCTCGACCCTCAGGGCAATGCCTCCACCGCCCTCGGGATCGATCACCACGCCGATGTCCCCTCCATCTATGACGTCCTGGTGGAGAGCAAGCCGCTCGCGGAGGTCGTCCAGCCCGTCCCCGACGTCGAGGGTCTCTTCTGCGCCCCGGCCACGATCGATCTCGCCGGTGCGGAGATCGAGCTGGTGTCCCTGGTGGCGCGGGAGAGCCGGCTGCAGCGGGCGATCCAGGCGTACGAGCAGCCGCTGGACTACATCCTCATCGACTGCCCGCCCTCGCTCGGCCTGCTGACCGTCAACGCCCTGGTCGCCGGCCAGGAGGTCCTCATCCCCATCCAGTGCGAGTACTACGCGCTGGAGGGCCTGGGCCAGCTGCTGCGCAACGTCGACCTGGTGCGGGGGCACCTCAACCCCACGCTGCATGTGTCGACCATCCTGCTCACCATGTACGACGGCCGGACGCGCCTTGCGTCCCAGGTTGCCGAGGAGGTGCGCAGTCACTTCGGCGACGAGGTGCTGCGGACGAGCATTCCCCGCTCGGTCCGTATCTCGGAGGCGCCGAGTTACGGACAGACGGTGTTGACCTACGATCCTGGTTCCAGTGGTGCCCTCTCCTATCTTGAGGCGGCACGAGAAATCGCGCTGAGGGGTGTGGGCGTCCGTTACGACGCGGCCCACGCCCATATCGGCGCCCAGAGTGATCCGAACATGGTGGAGGGGATCCAGTGAGTGAGCGACGCAGGGGGTTGGGCCGTGGTCTCGGCGCGTTGATTCCTGCTGCCCCGACCGGGGAGAGGACGCCGGCGGCCGCCGGTGTCGGGAGCTCTGCTCCGACGTCTTCCGCAGGTGTGCCGGTGCTGACCACGGACCGCGGAGTGGCCGCGGCCAAGGTGACCGCGCTGCCTTCTGTTTCACGTGAAACCGAGGAATCGAGTGCTGGCGGCAGCGCGGACACACCCGCACCCCCCATGGGTGCCCACTTCGCCGAGCTTCCCCTCGACTCCATCACCCCGAACCCGCGCCAGCCGCGAGAGGTCTTCGACGAGGACGCGCTGTCCGAGCTTGTCACCTCCATCAAGGAGGTGGGACTGCTCCAGCCCGTCGTCGTGCGGCAGCTCGGGCCGTCGCGCTACGAGCTCATCATGGGCGAGCGGCGCTGGCGGGCCTGTCGCGAGGCGGGGCTCGAGGCGATCCCGGCGATCGTCCGGGCCACGGACGACGAGAAGCTCCTGCTGGACGCCCTCTTGGAAAACCTGCACCGGGCCCAGCTGAACCCGCTGGAGGAGGCTGCGGCCTACGACCAGCTGCTGAAGGACTTCAAGTGCACGCATGACCAGCTGGCGGACCGGATCGGCCGCTCGCGCCCGCAGGTCTCCAACACCCTGCGCCTGCTCAAGCTGTCCCCTGCGGTGCAGCGTCGGGTCGCCGCCGGGGTCTTGTCCGCCGGGCACGCGCGGGCGCTGCTCTCGGTGGAGGACTCCGAGGAGCAGGATCGTCTGGCGCACCGGATCGTGGCCGAAGGCCTCTCGGTCCGAGCCGTCGAGGAGATCGTGACCCTTATGGGGTCCCGACCCCAGACGCCCTCGCGATCCAAGGGGCCCCGTGCGGGCGCTCTTGTCTCCCCGGCTCTTTCCGACCTCGCGACACGGCTGTCGGATCGCTTCGAGACCCGGGTGAAGGTCGACCTGGGGCAGAAGAAGGGAAAGATCACCGTCGAGTTCGCCTCCATGGAGGACCTGGAGCGCATCCTCGGCACGCTGGCGCCCGGTGAGGGCCCCGTTCTGCAGAAGAGCCTCGTGCACGGGAGCTCGGAGGAGGAGACGGACGCCTGAGACCCTCCTTGGAGGGGTTTACCTCGGCCGTTCGGCAGAAGCGGGCCGTGTCCGGAGTGCACCGGAACACGGCCCGCTCTTTGCTTTCAGGCGGTATCGACGGAAAAGCATCGTGGATACGATGCGATCAGGTGTGGCGTATGCGTATGCACCTGTCGGCACCTCGATCAGGAAGCGGGGCCATGCGAGGAGTGAGCCGCACCGTACTGGTGGCAGTGTGCTGGGGAACGGGCGCGCTCGGCGGGTTCGTCGGCAGCCTCCTGAGGGAACGGACTGCTCTGGCGGCCGTCCGGAAGGCAGTGCAAGAAGAGGGAAGGGAGGTACCCCCTTCATGGGGCGCAGGCTCGTACCGCTCACGCTGGACAATCTTCAGGACCTTCCCACGCGCTGTCGCGCGTGTGTCTTCTGGGAGCTGGATCCCGTCAGCGGCGAAGCCGCGGTGAAGGCGGGGACCTCCGCACTGGAGAAGGAAGCCTGGATCTCGGCCGTGCTGCTCGACTGGGGCTCGTGCGGCCGGGTCGTCTACGTGGACGATGTGCCCGTGGGGTTCGTCCTCTACGCTCCTCCCGCCTACGTGCCGCGCTCCATGGCATTCCCCACCAGCCCGGTCTCTCCGGACGCGGTGCAGTTGATGACCAGCTTCGTCATGCCGGGCTACCAGGGACAGGGACTGGGGCGCGTCATGGTTCAGACGGTCGCCAAGGACCTGCTGCGGCGCGGATTCAAAGCCATCGAGGCCTTCGGCGACGCGCGCTGGACGGAGCCCGCCTGCCTGTTGCCGGCCGAGCATCTGCTGGCCGTGGGCTTCAAGACGGTCCGGCCTCACCCGAACTACCCGCGGTTGCGTCTGGAGTTGCGGTCGACCCTGTCCTGGAAGGAAGACGTGGAGATGGCCATCGACCGGCTCCTGGGTGCCGTCCAGAAGGAACCGGCCCTGCGGCCGCTCTGAGGGAGCGGAACGCCGAATGGGCCGGCCCCTGAGGGCCGGCCCATTCGTGTTTCACGTGAAACGTCACTCGGCGATGAAGTCCTCGAGGTCGCGGACGATCGCAGCCTTCGGCTTCGCACCGACGATGGTCTTGGCGACCTCGCCGTTCTGGTAGACGTTCAGCGTCGGGATCGACATGACGCCGTACCTGGCGGCGGTACCCGGGTTCTCGTCGATGTTCAGCTTGACGATCTCGATCTTGTCGCCGTACTCGGCGGCGATCGCCTCCAGGGACGGAGCGATCTGACGGCAGGGGCCGCACCAGGCGGCCCAGAAGTCCACCAGGACAGGCTTGTCGCTCTTGAGGACGTCCTGCTCGAAGGATGCGTCGGTCACGTTCTTCAGGGTGCCGGCCACAGAGGGCTCCTTAACTGGTTCGTGCGGTGGGGTGGAGGGAGAGAGTGATCAGACGGTGGTCTTGTCGGGCTCGGCCTGCTGTTCGGTGTCCGAAAGGGCCGCGAGGAAGCGCTCGGCGTCGAGAGCGGCGGAGCAGCCGGTGCCGGCCGCCGTGATGGCCTGGCGGTAGGTGTGGTCGACCACATCACCCGCGGCGAAGACGCCGGTCAGGTTGGTGCGGGTGGACGGGGAGTCGACCTTCAGGTAGCCCTCCTCGTCCAGGTCCAGCTGACCCTTGAACAGCTCGGTGCGCGGGTCGTGGCCGATCGCGATGAACAGGCCGGTGACCGCCAGGTCCGAGAGCTCGCCCGTCTTGAGGTTGCGCAGCTTCAGACTGGAGAGCTTCTGGTCACCCTGGATCTCGGCCACCTCGCTGTCCCAGACGAACCTGATCTTCGGGTCGGCGAAGGCACGCTCCTGCATCGCCTTCGAGGCGCGCAGGGTGTCCCGGCGGTGGACGATCGTCACGGACTTGGCGAACCGCGAGAGGAAGGTGGCCTCCTCCATCGCGGTGTCACCGCCACCGATCACAGCGATGTCCTGGTCCCTGAAGAAGAAGCCGTCACAGGTGGCGCACCAGGAGACGCCGCGTCCGGAGAGCGCGTCCTCGTTCGGCAGACCGAGCTTGCGGTGCTGCGAGCCGGTGGCGACGATGACGGCCTTCGCCCGGTGCACCGTGCCCGTCGTGTCGGTGACGGTCTTGACGTCGCCGGTGAGGTCGACGGAGACGATGTCGTCCGGGATCAGCTCGGCACCGAAGCGCTCGGCCTGGGCGCGCATGTTGTCCATGAGTTCGGGGCCCATGATGCCGTCACGGAAGCCGGGGAAGTTCTCGACTTCGGTGGTGTTCATCAGGGCACCGCCCGCAGTGACGGCTCCTTCGAACACGAGCGGCTTCAGCGATGCGCGCGCAGTGTAGAGCCCCGCCGTGTATCCGGCAGGCCCGGAGCCGATGATGATCACGTTACGGACGTCGCTCACGGCTTGATTCCTCGTCTCTGGACTGTGTCGTACGGTCCGGCGGGAGCCTCACTCACAGCTCTCACCCCACCCAACGGATCCTACGGGCCTCGCATTCCCGGCGGGCCGGGGCACGCGCGGCGCGAAGCCTACGCCACACCGCGGGGAACGCTGAACGATCGCACGTGCTCAGGAACGTGGATAGGAGCGCGACAGCAGGATGCCGACCGGAGCCGAGGGGTGCTGGACACAGGAGGCGTCGACGACATAGGCCGCTACCCGGGTGGCATCGCCGGATGCGTCGGGCAGCACGACGAGGTAGGCGTCCCTGCCGCTGTAGACGCCTTTCCGGGCGGCGAGTGCGTCGTCGTCCCGGCCCAGGCCGATCCGGACACAGGGGGGAAGCGAGACGGCGGGCCGGTCCTTCAGGACGTTCGGCCCGTCCGTGCCCGGCGCGGAGCCCGCGCCGAAGGTGTGCGGGGTGCGGCTGGCGCCCGGTGACCGGCCGGCCTGGCCGAGCAGATCCCCGACCTGCGTGCCGAGGGTGTCCTCGGAGAACGCGTCCACTGTGGCGGAGGGCCTGCGGTGAGCGCTGGTGCCGGAGTCCTCGCCGTCGCCCTGCACGGACGCCAGCACGACGGACACCATGCCGAGGACGACGACGGTGAGCGCGGACCCGAGGACGGCGATCCGGCGGCGCCCGCGCCACGGGCGGCCCTTGCGGCCAGGGCCCGTGTCGGCGGGCCGGGTGTGCCCTGCGCGGCGGGTGCTCGATGTTTCACGTGAAACGCGGCTGCCGTCCGCCTCCCGAGCCGCGCCCCTCTGCGCCGCCCCGCCTGTGCCCGGGGCGGCCTCCGTGTCCTCAGGCCCCTCTCCGGGATCGGACTCGTCCCAGGAGGCGCCGGCGAGGGCCGGCGTGCTCCCGGGCTCGGGCTCCGTGGCGTTCAGCAGCGCTTGTGCCGCCAGGGCCGCGTCGATACGGCCCGCGACGTCCGCGGGCATGCGCGGCGCGTCCGGCATCGACCCCAGCGCAGCCCGTATCTCCTCCAGGGAGGCGTGGACGTCCGCACACAGCTCGCAACCGTCCAGGTGCCGTGTCACGTCCGCGGCGCGCGGGGCGGACAGCAGGCCTTCGGTGAGGTCGGAGATCTCCTCGACGTCCGGATGTCCGGCCGCGTCTGCCGTCGATGTCATGCTCGTCCACCTCCGCCCTTCACAGCAGCTGAGTCGCTCGGCCCCGGGTCCTGTGGATCCGTGTCCAGAGGTTTCGCTGCCGGTGGGACGGACGCCGCCCGCGTCCGGTTCCCTGACGGCTCCGGTTCCGTCCGGGCACCGGCGCGTGCGGGCCGCAGATGGGTGAGCAATGGCAGCAGCCGGGCTCTGCCCCGGGCGCAGCGGCTCTTTACCGTCCCGATCGGCACCTCGAGGATGCGGGCGGCCTCGGCGACGGGATAGCCCTGCATGTCGACCAGGACGAGTGCCGCCCGCTGGTCCGCGGGGAGCGTGCCCAGCGCCTCGACGAGCTGCCGGTGCACGTCGTTCCGCTCGGCCGGCGCGGAGGCCGCCTCGTGCGGCTCCAGCAGCTGCTCGAGACGCTCGGGATCGTCCATGGGCGCGGTCTTGCGTGAAGCGGCCTTACGGGCCCGGTCCAGGCAGGCGTTCACCGTGATGCGGTGCAGCCACGTGGTGACGGCCGACTGCCCGCGGAAGGTGTGGGCGGCGCGGTAGGCGGAGACGAACGCGTCCTGCACCGCGTCGGCGGCCTCCTCACGGTCGCCCAGCGTGCGCAGGGCGACGGCCCAGAGGCGGTCACGGTGCCGCCGCACGAGTTCCCCGAAGGCGTCGGGATCGCCTTCGACGTGCCGGGTGAGCAGATCGTGATCGTTCGCACCGTCGTGCCCGCCGCCTTCCGTCATCGGGCCCCTCCCCCTCCGCGAGCCGTCAGCCCATGAACTTCAGGTCGGTGATGGCCTGCTTGTAGCCGGAGCCGCTGAAGCCGTCACTCGGCGCCATCGGCACATCGGTGATCCACAGCAGCACGTACTGCGTCTTCACCGGCTTGTCCGCCTTCACGGTGAGAGAGGTTCCGCTGGTCTGGGCGGTTCCGATCTCCTTCATCCCGTCGATCCCGGTCGAGGGAGCCAGGGAGTCCGTGGCGTACAGGTGGATGGTGGTGTGATCTCCCGGGTACCTCAGCTGTATCGACGCCGTCGAGACCTCCTGGGCCGAGCCCAGGTCGTAGACGATGCCCACACCCGGCTTGTAGGGCGCCAGCTTCGGCCCTGCGTTGTAGCGCTTGGTCCGCCAGTACGTGGAGCTGCTGCCGTCGTAGGTCTTGGCTACGTCCTCGGGTGCCTGGGCCTCACCGCTGGCGACGTACTCCTGCGCCCCCTGGATCGCGAACGGCTTGACCGGCTCCGGCAGCTTGGCGTTGTCGTTGCCGTCCGTCGTCTGTGTCTGGTCGTCGCTGTTGGACCTGCTGCCCCGGTCCATCAGGGCCTCCGCGAGCTGCCAGCTGCCCAGACCGAGGGCGGCGATGAGAAGGGCGGAGACGGCCCACTTGAGGGCCTTGCCGGTGCGGCTCTGCAGTGGGGGCGGCGGAGTGGGCGCCGACCGGGAGGCGCCGGGGTGCGGCGCCGGGCGGCCGTACGCGCCCTGTTGATAGGTCGTGCGCTGGTACTCGGGCGGGGCGGTGAAGTCGGGCTCCGGCGGGCGGATCCGCGGCATCTCGCCGATCGCCTTCACCAGTTCCTCCGGCGTGGTGCAGGCGGACTCGTGGCGGGAGGCAGTGGCGCCGTCGTTCACCAGGGCACGCATGGCTAGCTCGGACAGACCGCGGTGGACGCCGGCACGCACCTGGTCGGGGGCGATGAGACCGATGTCCTTGGGCAGGCCGGACAGGCCGTACGCGTCGCTCTCGTACGGCCAGCGCTGGGTGAGCGCCGCGTAGAGGAGGGCACCGATCGCCTCGGTGTCGGTGCGCTGCGGGGTGTCGGAGCTGACACCCCGCAGCGCGGCGTTCACGGCGAGGCCGCGGATGCGCCACTGACCGGTGGAGGTACGCAGGACGGCGTTGGGGTTCAGGCGGAGATGGGCGAGTCCCTCGCGGTGGGCCGCGGCCATGGCGGAGGAGATCTGGCTGACCAACTGGTAGGCGTCGTGAGGTTCCAGCGGCCCTGCGGACAGGAGCGTGGTCAGTTCGATCGCGTCGGGGAGCCATTCGTGGACGACGTAGACGAGGTCGTTCTCCTCGACGGCGTCGAGCACCTGGACGAAACGCGGATCGCCCAGCAGGGCGGAGGACCGGGCCGCGGCCAGCACGGGGCGGGCCCGCGCGTGGTCCGCCGGCAGGATGTGGACGCCTACGGCCCGCCGCAGTTTCTCGTCCACCGCACGCCAGCTGCTGAATCCGTCCAGACGGGTGACGCACTCCTCCAGGCGGTAGCGTCCGGCGAGCTTGTGGCCGCTGTGCAGTTCGGGTGTTGAGGCCTTCCTTCCGGGAACCGTGATTCCGTCGCTCCCCTGTGCCTCGTCGTTGTCCGTGTCCCGTTCCCGCTTCTGGGCCACCCCGTCGCCCGTGGACAGGTCCGCCTTGGCGGTCAGCGACTCCTCGCCGCTGTTCTCTGCCACGTCGACGGCAGCCGTGCTCCGTTCCGCCACCGCCGCTCCTGCCTCCCCATCCGTTGCGCGCTGTCCGACGCCGAAACCAATTGTGCCCACAGTCCGCTGCTATGCACGACACACGGGTGCGGACGATGGTTGTGCGCGTACCCCTGCCTCAGCGCCCCAGGCGCCCTCTGACCGTGCCCACGAGCGAGTTGAGTTCCTCGATGCGCATGCGGCGGGCGGCGACGAAGAAGACGCCGAACAGGACGGCGCCTCCGGCCAGAAGCGCGGCGAACGAGCCGAGGACGCCCTGGCCGAGGGTGTGGCCGATGCCGTAGCAGGCCGCGCCGCTGAGGAGGGCGGCCGGCACCGAGGCGATGCAGAGCCGCGCGTACGTCCGGAGCACGTGCGAGCCGTCGAGGTCGCCGCCGAGCCGCTTGCGCAGCCGGTTCCAGGCGACGCCCACTCCAATGGCGTAGGCGAGGCCGTACGAGGCAGCCATGCCCACGACGGCCCAACGGGCCGGCAGGAGGAAGTAGCACAGGGCCGAGGCGCCCGCGTTGACGGCGGCCACGATGACCGTGTTGTAGAAGGGCGTCCGGGTGTCCTCGTAGGCGTAGAACGCGCGCAGGACGACGTACTGCACGGAGTACGGGATGAGACCGAGGCCGAACGCCATCAGCATGTAGCCCATGTTGGTGGCGGCCGCAGTGCCGGAGGATCCGAAGATCAGGGTGCACATCGGGATACCGAGGGCGACGAAGCCGAAGGCGATGGGCACGATGGCGACCGCCGTCGTCCGCAGTCCCTGCGAGATGTCGTCGCGTACGGCGCCGCCGTCGCCCTCGGCGGCCGAGCGTGAGATCCGGGGCAGCAGGGCCGCCATCAGGGAAACCGTGATGATCGCCTGCGGCAGGCCCCAGATCAGTTGGGCGTTGGCGTAGGCGCTGAAGCCCGTGCCGGGGATGCTCGTGTCCGTCACCGCGCCGGTCGCCAACTGGGTGACGACGAGAGCACCCGCCTGGTTGGCGAGGACGAAGAGAACCGTCCACTTGGCGAGCACGGCCGCTCTGCCGAGCCCGTGGCCCTTCCAGTCGAAACGCAGACGGAGCTTGAATCCTGTCTCGCGCAGGTAGGGGATCATCGCGAGGGCCTGCACGACGAGACCGAGGAGCACTCCGATCCCCAGCAGGCGCTGTCCCTCCGGCGGGATGTTCGTGACGCTCATGTGGCTGTCGGCAGCGGTGCCGTAGACCCACAGGAACGCCGCCAGCGTCACGATGATGACGATGTTGTTCAGGACCGGCGTCCACATCATCGCGCCGAACTTGCCGCGTGCGTTGAGGATCTGGCCCATCACCACGTGGATGCCCATGAAGAAGATCGTGGGCAGGAAGTACCGGGTGAGGGTGATGCCCACCTCGTTGGCCGCCGGATCGCTGGCGACCGGGTTGGACAGGATCCGGACCAGCACGGGCGCAGCCAGCATGGCCAGAGCGGTGAGTACGCCCAGCGCGACGACGACCAGGGTCAGCAGCCGGTTGGCAAAGGCCTCGCCCCCGTCGTCGTCCTCCTTCATGGCACGGACGAGCTGCGGCACGAAGACGGAGTTGAGGCCGCCTCCGACGGTGAGGATGTAGATCATCGTAGGCAGCTGGTAGGCGACCTGGAAGGTGTCCCCCAGGAGAGCCGTGCCCAGCGCTGCAACGATCATGGCAGAGCGGATGAACCCCGTGAGACGGGAGACCATCGTGCCGGCGGCCATCACGGCGCTCGACTTCAGCAGACCCGACGCCCGCCCGCTCTTCTTCGTGGCCGGCGCGGGCGGGGCAGCGGCTGCCGGGGCGACCGTGCCGGTCGCGGCCCCCGGCCCCGCCGCGTACGGCCCCGCCGGTCCCTGGCCGGCGGCCGGGGCCGGTGAGGGGCCGGGTACCGGCGACGGTGTCTCCGCGGCCGGGCGTCCACCGGCCTGCCGGGGGTCCTGGAAGCTGTGCTGCGGTGTGTGGAAGCCATCCTGCGGCTCCTGGAGACCGCCCTGCTGCGCCGCGTGCACGCCGCCCTGGGCAGGGCTCTGGAAGCCACCCTGCTGCTGGTCCCGGAAGAGGTGCGCGAAGGCGTCCGGCTCGTGGTGCTCCTCACCGGCGTGGGAGACCAGGTCGTCGACGCCCACGAACTGGGTGTTCCGGGGGTCCTCGCCGTGCGGCAGGTACTGGGTGGGGCCCGACGGCTCCGGCGCCGGGGTCTGGGCCCACACCCGGGGGTCGGGGGCGTGCGGAGACTGCGGCGGTCGGCCGTACAGCGGCTGCTGGGGCTGGGACGTGCCCGGCGGCGGGGGGTGCGCGGCGCGGTCGTACAGCGCCTCCCCGACCGGGTCCTGGGCGGAGAGGTCCTGCGCCCGGTACGGGTCCTCGGCATAGGAGTCCTGGAGGTACCTGTCCGTCGGCGGCTGCGGCGGCACCCGGCCGGGCTCGGGCGGCGGGGTCTCGGGGTGGCCCGAGCCGCCCACGGCCCCGCCACGGTCACCGTCGTACGGCGCGTTCATGGTTACCCCACCTCATCGTCCCGGGCCCACCGGCCACGACAAACTCAACGGTCCACCTTCTCACCCGCGCCGGACGGGTCACCGTTTCCCGCTGCGGTGTCCGGCGTGGGGTCACTCGCCTGCTCCGGGGTGTCCGGTCCGGGTCCGGGGCCGGCTTTCCCCTCGTGGCGGTCCGCACCGCCCTCGGCGTTTCCAGGCCCTTGGGCGCCTTCGGCCACCGCCCCGGCGGCATCCTCCGCGTCGGGACCGCCCTCCGCGTCGTCGCGGCCCGCCGCGCGTTTGCGCTGGGTGTACATGCGGAAGCCGGCGAGGACGAGCAGCAGGACTCCGCCGCCGATGACCAGCATCACGGTGGCCGTGATCTCGGTCACCTTCACGTCGAAGGCGACGGGCCCGCCGTACTCCTGGCCGTCCTGCGTGTACAGCTGGGCCACCACCGTCACGCGCCCGTTGGCATTCGCCGACGTGTTGAACTTCACCGACTGGCTGTGACCGCCGGCGACCGTCACCGGCCGTTCGTCGAACGCCTTGCCGCCGATCTTGAGGCGCGTGGGGTTGGTCGAGGTCAGCCGCAGGACCAGATGATCCACGCCCTGCACCAGGTTGTTCTGCACCGTCACCGGGATGGTGGCACTGCGTCCGGAGAGCTTCGTCTCCGACTTGTCGATCAGCTTGACCTGTCGGGTGAGGTCGTCGAGGTGTGTCTCCACGCCGTTGCGGAAGGCCTGCGCCCGAGTGGCCAGGCCCCGCCACGACGTGGACATCTCGCGGTTCATGGCCCGTCCGAACGGAGTGACCACCCGGGACTCGTCGGTCAGGACCACCTTGAAGTTGTCGACCTTGTCCTGCGTGCGGGCGATGGCTTGGAAGGCGGGACGGGTCAGCTCCCGCTTGCGCAGCGAGGAGGGGTACTTCGACGCCGGCGGGATCTTCGTGGTGGCACCCGCGTCGGGCTTGGCACTGGCCGCCGCGGTCAGTCCCTGGGCCTCGGACCACGTGCTCTGCTGCAGGACACGCAGGGCCTGCGCCATCGTCTGGGCCTGGCTCGTCGTCGGCATGCGCTGCGGGGCGACGACGACGCTGCGCTGCTTGCCCGTCTGCAGGCCGAGCGCGAGGCTGTGGGCGAGGAACCGCTGCACGGCGAGCGTGGTGGCGCCGGCCCGGGTCAGGTCGCCTTCGAACGCCGTCGACAGCTGGGCGTCCGCGACGACCGCCGTGGTACCGCCACCGATGGGGCGGGACGCGGAGGGCGTGTAGGTCAGGCCGTCCGGCTCCTGGAGGCTGTCGCTGCGCGCGATCACCTTGTCGGCGCCCGCGGAGGTGGCCACCTTGACGATCGACGGGTCGACGGCGCCGTTGACGGGCCAGGCGAAGTCGGTGCTCGGCGTCACGTGGAGCACGGTCTCCACCGTGCTGGCGGCGACATCGGTGGCGTCCTTGAGCTGGCTCAGCGAGCCGCTGACGCTCGTACCGCTGTGGGCGAGCGAGGCCAGGTCCGGGTCGGCGAAGGGCAGCGCCACGACCTCCTTGCCCGCCACCGCCTGCTGCAGCCTGGCCAGCCACTGCTTGGCAACGTCCTGGTGGGTGCCCGGCGTGGGGTCACCGGCGCTGGTCCGCACCTGGTAGTTCCGCGTCATGGCGTCGACCGAGGCCAACAGGTCCGGATCGATCACCCAGGTGACGTCGAGGTCCTGGCCGAGCGACAGCATCTGCTCCAGACGGCCGCCCGGAGCGATCTCCTTGGCCAGGTCGTCGTTGCGGAAGACGGGCGTCTGCTGCTCGCCGGGGCCCGTTTCCGCGGTCATGTGGACGGTGGACACGAGCGGCCAGAGATACGTCGTCCTGGTCTTCGGGTCCGCTTCTTCGGGCTGCCACGGCAGGAACGTGTGCTGGATGCCCAGGACGTCGTCCCAGGGCTGGGCCGCCGTCCGGCCGGACAGTGCAACGGACAGCCCGTACACCCCGTCGGCGCCGAGGTCCAGCTTGTCGACCGGTACGGACAGGCTGAAGTGCTCGGCGACACCCGGCGCCAGCCTGGCGAACTTCTGGACGTACGGGCTGCCGAGCTCCGGGCCGTCCGTCCCCGGGGTGTACCCAGTGCGCCGGGTGACCGTGTCGATGGCCGAGCGGGTGTTCAGCGCTGAGCTCACCCGCAGGCCCACATGGGCACCGGTGACCGCCTGCTTGCCGTTGTTCGTCACCGTGCCGGAGACGGTCAGGGTGTCCCCGTCCGAGGGAGCGCTGGGGCTGAGTGAGTCCACGGAGACGGCGACGGTGCGCGAGCCGGATGCGGCCCGAGCGGCGTCCTGGCCCGTGGCCTGCGCGGACGGCGCAGCCGGCAGCTGGAGCAGGCCGGCGAGCAGCGGCGCGCCGGCGAGCAGTGCTCCGGTACGCCGCAGCCAGCGGCGGGCAGGTGAGGGACTGGTCCCCTGGAAGTCTGCCGCCTCGGCCACGCGCTCGCCCGTCCCTCGTCGTCGTCAGTGGTCTCGGAATGTGCGTCCAGGCATGGTAACGATGTGCGCCGAGGGGAAGTGCCGCGGAGGCACCCTCAAGATCGCGCGGCACCGGCGGAGCGCCGGAATGAGCGGACATCCAGGGACCTGTTCCCTACGTCACAGGTTCTGCCCGTGCGTCCCTGCTGGGGAGGGGTGTTCCGGTCCTTCCGGACAGCCGGTCCCGCCCCCTTCGCGACGGCGCGGCCGACGGCCGCGGCCACGTACCCTCTTTTGTTGTGCCGAACGCCAACGAAGACACTTCCACTGCCCTGAGCCAGGTACAGCAGCGCGCGGTGAGCGAGCTGCTGCGGGTGGCCCCCGTCGCCGACGACCTCGCGCGCCGCTTCCAGGACGCCGGGTTCTCGCTCGCCCTGGTCGGCGGCTCGGTCCGGGACGCGCTGCTCGGCCGGCTCGGCAACGACCTGGACTTCACCACCGATGCCCGCCCCGAGGACGTACTCCAGATCGTGCGCCCCTGGGCCGACGCGGTGTGGGAGGTCGGGATCGCCTTCGGCACGGTCGGGGCACAGAAGCAGGGCTACCAGATCGAGGTGACCACCTACCGGTCCGAGGCCTACGACCGCTCCTCGCGCAAACCGGAGGTGTCCTACGGCGACTCCATCGAGGAGGATCTCGTCCGGCGCGACTTCACCGTGAACGCGATGGCCGTGACTCTGCCGGAGAAGAGGTTCATCGACCCGCACGGCGGGCTGGAGGACCTCGCGGCCCGCGTGCTGCGCACCCCCGCCACTCCGGAGGAGTCGTTCTCCGATGATCCGCTGCGGATGATGCGGGCCGCGCGCTTCGCGGCCCAGCTCGGCTTCGAGGTGGCCCCCGAGGTCGTCGCCGCGATGAAGGAGATGGCGGGACGCGTCGACATCGTCTCGGCCGAGCGGGTCCGGGACGAACTGAACAAGCTGCTCCTCTCGTCCTGCCCGCGCAAGGGTCTGTCGCTGCTGGTCGACACCGGCCTCGCCGACCGGGTGCTGCCCGAGCTGCCCGCGCTCCGTCTGGAGAGCGACGAGCACCACCGCCACAAGGACGTCTACGAGCACACGCTGATCGTGCTGGAGCAGGCGATCGCCCTGGAGAAGGACGGCCCGGACCTCACCCTCCGTCTCGCCGCCCTGCTGCACGACATCGGCAAGCCGCGCACGCGCCGCTTCGAGAAGGACGGCCGGGTCTCGTTCCACCACCACGAGGTGGTCGGGGCGAAGATGACCAAGAAGCGGATGACGGCCCTGAAGTACTCCAACGAGCTCGTGAAGGACGTCTCCCGGCTGGTCGAGCTGCACCTGCGCTTCCACGGCTACGGCACCGGCGAGTGGACGGACTCCGCCGTTCGCCGCTACGTCCGTGATGCCGGCCCTTTGCTGAGCCGTCTGCACAAGCTGACCCGCTCGGACTGCACCACGCGCAACAAGCGCAAGGCCGCGGCCTTGTCCCGTGCCTATGACGGCCTGGAGGCGCGCATCGCGGAGCTGCAGGAAAAGGAGCAGCTCGACGCGATCCGTCCCGACCTGGGCGGTAACGAGATCATGCAGATTCTCGACGTCGGGCCCGGTCCAGTCGTCGGCCGTGCCTACCAGTACATGCTGGAACTCCGGCTGGAGAACGGCCCGATGGAACACGATGCCGCGGTGGCCGCGCTCAAGGAGTGGTGGGCTCAGCAGGGCTGAGGCCATGAGAAGGGCCGTGTTTCACGTGAAACACGACCCCCCGAAAACGCCGAGGGGCGATGTTTCACGTGAAACATCGCCCCTCGCCCTGGACGGGTGCGTTACTTGGTCTGCTTCAGGCAGAGCACCACGTCGTGGTTGTTGCCGGACTGGTAGTACGCGATCTCCGCGTCCTTCACAGCCTCACACTTGCTGTCGTCGCTGGTGTTGTCGAACTTCTGGACGACCTTGTACTGGGCCTCGCTGGACGAGCAGTCGACCTCGTTGAGGTCCGCGTTGGAGTCGGAGCCGTCGTTGTGCATGCAGGCGCCGACCGAGGTCGTCTCGGCGTCGGTCTCGCTGGCCCACCAGCCGATGCCGAACTTGATGACACCGATGATGACGGCGACGACGATCACGCCCAGGATGCGGAGCAACTTCTTCCCTCCGCGCTTGGCCGGCGCCGCCGGCGGAGGCACGGGTCCGCCCTGCTGCTGCGGGAAGGGCGCGTAGGGCTGCTGCGGGCCCCCCGGCTGACCGGGCTGCTGCTCCGCGGGCGCGGTGGGTGCTTGGGCGTACGGGTTCTGACCCTGGGGCGGCGGCGGAGTGGTCATTGGGGGTCCCCCTCGAACTTGGGCGCATGTGACGCGGACATGGCGCGAATAAGATGCACGTAAGTTATCGGTCCGCACTGACATCTCTCCAACCTCGGGGAGACTCTGTGTCATTGATGTGACACTGACTCGTACTCAAAGCGGGCCATAACGGTCGCAATCGCTGCGTAGAGCAACGCGATTGTGACCACCAGAGCCGCCGAACGACCATCGGGCGGCAGCACCAGCGCCGCGACCGACGCGGCGCCGACAAACGCGACGTTGAACAGCACGTCGTACACCGAGAAGATCCGGCCGCGGAAGCCGTCGTCGACCGAGGACTGCACGACCGTGTCCGTGGCGATCTTCGCGCCCTGGGTGACCAGGCCCAGGACGAAGACCGCGGCCAGCAGGGGCCCCGTGACGAACGGCAGGCCGAGGGCGGGCTCCAGGAGCGCTGCCGACGCGGCGCACACGACGATCCAGCGGGCCGGACCGAGCCGGCCCGCAGCCCAGGGCGTCACGGCGGCCGCGGCGAAGAATCCCGCTCCGGAGAACCCCAGCGCCAGCCCCAGCAGGCGCAGCCCGTCATCGGCGCTCGACGTCAGGCCGTACCGGCACAGCATCAGGACCATGACCGTCAGCGCGCCGTAGCAGAACCGCATCAGCGTCATCGAGACCAGCGCCCAGGCGGCCTCCCGGCGCGGTGGCGCCGCGAGGTGACGCACGCCCGCCACCAGATCGCGGGCCGTGCCCCTCAGCGCCGCGCCCAGCCTTGGCCGCACCAGCTCCTGAGCCGGGCCGAGCAGCTCCGGTGGCATGAGCAGCGACGCCAGGGCCGCGCCGAGGTACAGGGCGCCTGCCAGGAGAACCACCGCGGCATCGGAGTCGGCCCCCGCCAGGCGTATGGCGAACGCCAGACCACCCCCCGCGAAGGCGGACAGGGTCCCTGCGGTGGGCGACAGGGAGTTGGCGATCACCAGGCGGTCGGCGTCGACCACGCGCGGCAGTGCGGCGGACAGGCCGGCGAGGACGAGGCGGTTGATCCCGGTGACGCACAGCGCGGAGGCGTAGAACAGCCAGCCGGGGACGGCGGCGGCCATCAGCGCGCCCGTGAGCGTGGCCAGCAGCGCGCGGGCCAGGTTGCCGTAGAGGAACACCTGACGCCGCCGCCAGCGGTCCAGCAGGACGCCGGCGAAGGGACCGACGACGGAGTACGGAAGCAGCAGCACCGCCATCGCGGAGGCGATCGCGGCTGCGGAGGCCTGCCGCTCCGGGGAGAAGACGACGTAGGTGGCGAGCGCGACCTGGTAGACGCCGTCGGCGCCCTGGGAGAGGAGCCGTACGGAGAGCAGGCGCCGGAAGCCGCGGAAGCGGAGCAGGGCCCTCAGGTCGCGTGCGACGGACATGGGCCACAGCCTCACATACGGGAAGATCCCCGGGCGCGGCGCCTCGGGGATCTTCCACAGCCTGCGGAGCGGAGCGTCAGCGCTCGACCTCGCCGCGGATGAACTTCTCCACGTTCTCACGGGCCTCGTCGTCGAAGTACTGCACCGGCGGGGACTTCATGAAGTACGACGACGCCGACAGGATGGGGCCGCCGATGCCACGGTCCTTGGCGATCTTCGCGGCACGCAGAGCGTCGATGATGACGCCGGCGGAGTTCGGGGAGTCCCAGACCTCCAGCTTGTACTCCAGGTTCAGCGGGACGTCACCGAAGGCGCGGCCCTCGAGGCGGACGTAGGCCCACTTGCGGTCGTCGAGCCAGGCGACGTAGTCGGAAGGGCCGATGTGGACGTTCTTCTCACCGAGGTCCCGGTCGGGGATCTGGGAGGTGACGGCCTGCGTCTTGGAGATCTTCTTGGACTCCAGGCGCTCACGCTCGAGCATGTTCTTGAAGTCCATGTTGCCGCCGACGTTCAGCTGCATCGTGCGGTCCAGGACGACGCCCCGGTCCTCGAACAGCTTCGCCATGACGCGGTGCGTGATGGTGGCGCCGACCTGCGACTTGATGTCGTCGCCGACGATCGGGACACCCGCCTCGGTGAACTTGTCCGCCCACTCCTTGGTGCCGGCGATGAAGACCGGGAGGGCGTTGACGAAGGCGACCTTGGCGTCGATGGCGCACTGGGCGTAGTACTTCGCCGCGTCCTCGGAGCCCACGGGCAGGTAGCAGACGAGGACGTCGACCTGCTTGTCCTTCAGGACCTGGACGACGTCGACCGGCTCCTCGGCGGACTCCTCGATGGTGGCGCGGTAGTACTTGCCGAGACCGTCGAGGGTGTGGCCGCGCTGGACCGTCACACCGGTGCTCGGGACGTCGCAGATCTTGATGGTGTTGTTCTCGGAGGCGCCGATGGCGTCCGCGAGGTCGAGGCCGACCTTCTTCGCGTCGACGTCGAAGGCGGCGACGAACTCGACGTCCCGCACGTGGTAGTCGCCGAACTTCACGTGCATGAGGCCCGGGATCTTGGACGCCGGGTCGGCGTCCTTGTAGTACTCGACGCCCTGCACCAGCGACGCGGCGCAGTTGCCCACGCCGACGATGGCTACGCGAACCGAACCCATTCCGGTTGCTCCCTGTGTGTTCTCGGTGAAGCCCCGACGGGACCTCATGTGGCGGTGTCGTCGGGCGTATCCGGCCGGGACGTGTTCCCGGGCCGGGGCAGGCCGCCCGTCGTTCCCTTGGTGGTGTCCTGCTGAGCGGATCCGCCGGATGCGGGACCCTTCAGGTCCCGCCCGGCGCGCTCGCTCTCGATGAGCTCGTTCAGCCAGCGCACTTCGCGCTCCACGGACTCCATCCCGTGGCGCTGGAGCTCGAGGGTGTAGTCGTCGAGGCGCTCGCGGGTGCGCGCGAGGGAGGCGCTCATCTTCTCCAGGCGCTCCTCCAGCCGGCTGCGGCGGCCCTCGAGGACGCGCATGCGCACGTCCCGGGAGGTCTGCCCGAAGAAGGCGAAGCGTGCGGCGAAGTGCTCGTCGTCGTACGTGTCGGGGCCCGTCTGGGAGAGCAGCTTCTCGAAGTGCTCCTTACCCTCCGCCGTCAGCCGGTAGACGATCTTGGCCCGGCGCCCCGTGAGCGGGGCGGCGGCGGCTTCCTCGGCGGTGTTCCCCGGCTCCTCGATCAACCAGCCGTTTGCGAGCAGCGTCTTGAGGCAGGGGTAGAGCGTCCCGTAGCTGAACGCACGGAACACACCCAGTGACGTGTTGAGCCGTTTGCGCAGCTCATAGCCGTGCATCGGGGATTCGCGGAGCAGGCCGAGTACGGCGAACTCGAGGATCCCGGAACGCCGGCCCATCGTCGCCTCCTCTCTGCCGCGGACATGCCGTGACGGTGCTTATCTCGCGCCGATGTATCGACTCGATACATCACGACGATAGAACGGCCCTCCGGGCGGGACAAGAGGGGGGAGAGTGAACGGGATCACATCATCGATTCGTTGGAGGCAAGTTGCCTGATTTGGGGTGAACTTCGGGCCTCGGGGGGTTTTGACGGTGCGTAGTCTGTGCGCCATGCACACCGCCGGGAACCGAGTGACGCCCGGGGACGTCCTCGTCCTCGGTGCAGTACGGGTGAATGCGGGACCGACCGCATCCGTACTTCGGGGGGACCGGAAACCAGCCGCTGTTTCCAGGCGCGCAAGGGTGCGCCTGCCCGAGGAGTAATCGTTCGATGAGCGAGCACCGTCGCAAACCGCCGCAGCCGCAGGGAGGCGGACGTGCCGCGGCCCGACGCGGCCAGTCCGGTTCGTCCTCCGACCGCCGCGCGGCACCGCGAGGCGCCACCGGATCTCCTGCCGACTCCTATGGGCCCAGTTCCTATGGGTCGGTGTCGCCCGGCGCGGGGGGTGATGAGCACTCCTACGGCGGTCGGGCCGAGGCCCGCCGGGCCGCACAGAGAAACGGCGGCCGCCGCAGGGCGGCCGAGCCGGGACGACGTGGTGGCCCCGGCGGCCCGAACGGTCCCGGGCGCGGAAGGGGCCGCCCGGTGCCGCCCGCGCGGAAGGGCTTCGTCGACTATCCGCGGGCGGGCAGGTACGGAGCCGCGCGCTGGCTGCCGTCGTGGCGGCTGGTCACCGGCTCGTTCCTCACCTTGATCGGCGGGCTGATGGTCGCGGCCGGCATCGGGTACGCGATGGTCGGCATCCCGAAGGTCAACGAGACGGCCCTGGCCCAGAACAACGTCTTCTACTGGTCCAACGGCACTCAGATGGCGGCCACCGGTGGCCAGGCCAACCGCCAGATCGTGCCGCCGTCGGAGATCCCGAAGGACATGAAGAACGCGGTGGTCTCCGCGGAGAACGCGTCGTTCTACACGGACAAGGGCGTCGACCCGTCGGGTATCGCGCGTGCCTTCGTCAACATGGCCCGGGGCGGTGAGACGCAGGGTGGCTCGACCATCACCCAGCAGTTCGTGAAGAACACCTACCTGAGTCAGGAACAGACGGTCGCCCGCAAGTTCAAAGAGCTCTTCATCTCCATCAAGGTCAACTCGAAGATGTCGAAGGACGACATCCTCGCGGGCTACCTGAACACCGCCTACTACGGGCGCAACGCCTACGGCATCCAGGCCGCCGCCCAGGCCTACTTCGGCGTGGACGCCAAGAAGCTCACCACCGAGCAGTGCGCCTTCCTCGCGTCCGTCCTCAAGGGCCCGAACCTCTACAACCCCGACGGCGGTATCGGCGCGGCGGCCACCGAGGAGGCCAACACCCAGCGGGCCAAGGAGCGCTGGAACTGGATCCTGGGCCGCATGGTCGAGCTGGGGAAGCTGCCGGCGGCCGAGCGGCCCGACCCCAGCAAGTTCCCCAGGTTCAAGGCGCCCACCTCCTCCCTGTCCGGACAGACCGGCTACCTCGTGGACATCGCCAAGGAGTACGTGGCGAAGAAGACGGGTCTGACCCCCGAGCAGCTCGAGAAGGGCGGCTACCGGATCTACACGACCTTCGACAAGAAGAAGGTCCAGGAACTGGAGGCCGCGGTTCAGAAGACCAAGAAGAGCTTCCTCGACCCGAAGAAGCGTCCGGACCTGGACACGCACGTCCAGTTCGGCGCGGCCTCGGTGGACCCGACGTCGGGCGCGATCGTCGCGCTGTACGGCGGCGACGGCTACAACAAGGGGCACTACACCAACAACGCCAACACCTCGGGTGTCCCGGTCGGCTCGACCTGGAAGCCGTTCGTGCTGGCCGCCGCGATGAAGTACGGCACGTACGAGACCCGCCCCGAGCCGCTGTCCCCCATGGCCAGGTACAACGGCGACGACCTGGTCGTGATCCGGAACCAGAACGGTGACCCGATCATGGGCAACGACGGCAAGCCGTTCCGTCAGAAGAACGAGGGGACGACGAACTGGGGCATGGTCACCCTCAAGAAGGCCATGGAGCAGTCGATCAACACGCCGTTCGCCCAGCTGGGCATCGACGTCGGCCTGGAGAACACCAGGAGCCTGGCGCAGTCGGTCGGCATCCTCCCGGAGTCCTTCGACAAGGGGAACCTCCGCAATGTGTCCTTCTCGCTGGGTACGTCCACCCCGAGCGCCATCCGCATGGCGGACGCGTACGGCACCTTCGCCAGCTCGGGCACGCACTACGAGCCGTACTCGGTCACCGCGGTGAAGAAGGACGGCAGGGACCTGCCCGAGTTCTCGGCACCGAAGGGCGAGCGGGCGCTCGACGCGAACATCGCGAACAACGTCACGGACGTCCTGGAGAACGTGGTCGAGAACGGTACCGCGAAGAAGATCGCGGACATCGGCTTCCCGGCCGCCGGCAAGACGGGTACGACCGACAAGAACAAGTCGGCGTGGTTCGTCGGGTACACACGGGAGCTGTCCACGGCCGTCACCCTGTTCCGTACCGATCCCGCCAAGGCCGAGCTGCTGTCCATGAACGGCACCGGCGGCGTCCCGTCGATCCACGGTGGTGACATCCCGGCCCAGATCTGGAAGGACTACATGGCGGAGGCGACGAGGGGCGACGCGCACAAGCCTTTCCCGGATGCGGAGCCCATCGGCAAGGTCATCAACGACGCGCCGAGCCCGTCGGTGACTCCCACCCCGTCCGAGACCGTCGAGGAGAGCCCCTCGCCGAGCCCGTCGCCGAGTGTCACGCCCACCAGCCCGTCCCCGTCCCCGAGCAACAGCTGCGGCTTCTTCGGGTGCAACGTCAACGGCGGTAACGCCAACGGCGGCAACACGGGCGGCGGCGTGACCACGTCCCCGTCGCCGAGCGTGAGCGACGGCAACGGGACCAGAGGCAACGGTCCCGGAGGCGGTTTCTTCGGCGGCACAAGCAATTAGGGGCTGCCCAGCCGCCGAGCCGTTCGAGAGTGAAAGGGGCCGGGCCCTCGGAGGGATTCCGAGGGCCCGGCCCTTTCCGTCGCCGGACGCGCCTCACCGGGGGCCGCATGGCCCCCTCGGCAGAGGCCCCCGCTGGGGCCGGTGCCCGTTCGTGTCCGTGGTGTCCGGTCCGTCGGCTCCTGGGCGTTTCACGTGAAACAGGAACCGGTGAACCTGCCGGGTGACGCATGCCCCGCCGTGTTCCCTGGCGCGTACGGCAGGATGTGCGGCATGCCCAGTGCTGAATCGACGCAAGCGAGCGTGCACGAGCCCGGTCCGGTGCGGCCCTCCCAGGAGGACGAGGTCGCCGCCGCCGGCAGCGAGCTGATCGGCGGACCCGTCGGACGGCGTGCCCTGGTCGGGAGGTCCTGGTGGACGCCCGTGCGGGTCGTCGCGCTCGTGGCGATCGGCATGTTCGCCCTCGGCCTGGTCCAGAAAGCGCCCTGCTACGACGGCGCCTGGTTCTTCGGGGCCAGCTCCCAGTACACGAAGGCGTGCTACTCGGACATCCCCCACCTCTACCAGGGCCGCGGTTTCGCCGACGGGCTCCTGCCGTACTTCGACCGGCTCCCCGGCGACATGGACTTCCTCGAGTACCCGGTCCTCACGGGGCTGTTCATGGAGGTGGCCTCCTGGCTGACTCCCGGCAGCGGGAGCATCCAGGACCAGGAGCAGTGGTACTGGATGGTCAACGCCGGGATGCTCATGGGGTGCGCGGCCGTCATCGCCGTGTGCGTGACCCGTACGCACGCCCGCCGGCCCTGGGACGGCCTGCTGGTCGCCCTGGCGCCCGCCCTCGCGCTGACCGCCACCATCAACTGGGACCTGCTCGCCGTCGCCCTGACGGCCGCTGCGATGCTCATGTGGTCCCGGGGCCGGTCCCTCGCCTTCGGCGTCCTGCTGGGGCTCGCCACGGCCGCCAAGCTCTACCCGGTCCTGCTGCTCGGGCCGCTGCTCGTGCTGTGCTGGCGCACCGGCAAGTGGCGTGACTACGGAAAGGCACTGGGCGGCGCGGCCGTCGCCTGGCTGGTCGTGAACCTCCCCGTGATGCTGTTCGCCTTCGAGGGGTGGTCGAAGTTCTACCGCTTCAGCCAGGAGCGGGGCGTCGACTTCGGATCGTTCTGGCTGATCCTGGCGCAGAACTCCCGCCGGCCGCTGGGCACCGACACCGTCAACACCGTCGCCGCCCTGCTCATGCTGCTGTGCTGCGGCGGCCTCGCGGCACTGGCGCTGAGCGCCCGGCGTCGCCCGCGCTTCGCCCAGCTGGCCTTCCTGGTCGTGGCGGCCTTCGTCGTCACCAACAAGGTCTACTCGCCGCAGTACGTCCTGTGGCTGATCCCGCTGGCCGCACTGGCCCGGCCGAAGTGGCGGGACTTCCTTGTCTGGCAGGCGTGCGAGGTGGCGTACTTCCTGGGGATCTGGCTGTACCTGGCGTACACCACCAGCGGAGACGCCCACAAGGGCCTGCCGATGGACGGCTACCACTGGGCGATCGGTGTCCATCTGCTCGGCACGCTGTATCTGTGCGCGGTCGTCGTGCGCGACATCCTCGTGCCGGAGCGGGACGTGGTGCGCCGCGCGGGGGACGACGACCCCTCGGGCGGCGTGCTCGACGGGGCGGGCGACGTCTTCGTGCTGGGGGCGGCGGCCCGTCCGCCCCGTCACGCGGCCCACTGCGACGAGCCCGCCACGGGCTGGGACCGCCGCGACCCGTCGGCCCCCGACGGCCGTTCGCTCTGAGCGAACGACGTCCGAGCCACTACGCGAGAGGCCGTACCCGGAGTCTCCGGGTACGGCCTCTCGCGTGGCGCAGGGTCGCTCAGCGGTCCATGATGCGGTCGAACTGCGTGGTGGTGTGCCGCAGATGGGCCACCAGTTCGTCGCCGACCTTCGGTTCCGGGGCGTCCGAGGGCACGAAGAGGATCGACACCTGCATGTGCGGCGGCTCCGCGAACCAGCGCTGCTTGCCGCCCCAGACGAACGGGGACAGGTTGCGGTTGACCGTGGCGAGGCCGGCGCGTGCGACGCCCTTGGCGCGCGGCATGACGCCGTGCAGAGCCTTGGGGGCCTCCAGACCCACGCCGTGCGAGGTACCGCCCGCGACGACCACCAGGAAGCCGTCCGAGGCCGCCTTCTGCTGCCGGTAGCCGAAGCGGTCGCCCTTGGCGACGCGCGTGACGTCCAGGACGGCGCCGCGGTACTCGGTCGCCTCGTGGTCCCCCAGCCACAGCCGGGTGCCGATCCGGGCCCGGAAGCGGGTCTGCGGGAACTGCTGCTGCAGACGGGCCAGTTCGTCGGCCTTCAGGTGGCTGACGAACATGGTGTGCAGGGGCAGCCGGGCGGCACGCAGCCGGTCCATCCAGCCGATGACCTCCTCGACGGCGTCCGAGCCGTCGGCGCGGTCGAGCGGCAGGTGGATGGCGAAGCCCTCCAGGCGGACGTTCTCGATGGCGGCGTGCAGCTGGGGCAGCTCCTGCTCGGTGATGCCGTGCCGCTTCATCGAGGACATCACCTCGATGACGATGCGCGCTCCCACCAGGCCGTAGACACCGTCGACCGACGACACCGAGCGGACGACGCGGTCGGGCAGCGGCACGGGCTCCTCGCCTCGCCGGTACGGCGTCAGCACCAGCAGGTCCCCGCTGAACCAGTCCTTGATCCGCGCGGCCTCGTAGGTGGTGCCGACGGCGAGCATGTCGGAGCCCAGCCGGGTGGCCTCCTCCGCCAGTCGCTCGTGCCCGAAGCCGTAGCCGTTGCCCTTGCAGACCGGGACCAGACCCGGGAACTGCTCCTGCACGTGCTTGTGATGCGCCCGCCAGCGCGCGGTGTCGACGTAGAGCGTGAGCGCCATGGCCGGACCTGGGACCTTTCTCGTGGCTGCGGTGTAGCAGGGGGAAACGGAAACGGGGAACGGGGGAGACGGAGGAACGGGAAAACGGAGTGTCAGCGCCGCGACATGTAGATGTCGAGCGCCTTGTGGAGCAGCTTGTTCAACGGGAAGTCCCACTCCCCGAGGTACTCGGCCGCCTGCCCACCGGTGCCCACCTTGAACTGGATGAGACCGAAGAGGTGGTCGGACTCGTCGAGTGAGTCGGAGATGCCCCGCAGGTCGTACACGGTCGCGCCGAGCGCGTAGGCGTCCCGCAGCATCCGCCACTGCATGGCGTTCGACGGCCGCACCTCGCGGCCGATGTTGTCGGAGGCGCCGTAGGAGTACCAGACGTGGCCCCCGACGATCAGCATGGTCGCCGCGGCCAGGTTCACCCCGTTGTGGCGGGCGAAGTACAGCCGCATGCGGTTGGGGTCCTCGGAGTTGAGGGCCGTCCACATGCGCTGGAAGTACGACAGCGGGCGCGGGCGGAAGTGGTCGCGCACAGCGGTGATCTCGTACAGCCGCTGCCACTCCTCCAGGTCCTGGTAGCCGCCCTGGACCACCTCGACGCCGGCCTTCTCGGCCTTCTTGATGTTGCGGCGCCAGAGCTGGTTGAAGTTCTTGTGGACCTCTTCCAGGGAGCGGTTGGCGAGCGGCACCTGGAAGACGTACCGGGGCTGGACGTCGCCGAAGCCGGCGCCGCCGTCCTCGCCCTGCTGCCAGCCCATGCGGCGCAGCTTGTCGGAGACTTCGAAGGCGCGCGGCTCGATGAAGTCGGCCTCCAGGTCGCGCAGACGCTTCACGTCCGGGTCCTGGATGCCCCTCTTGATGGTGTCGGCGACCCAGCGCCGGATGACCACGGGCGGGCCCATCTTCACCGAGAAGGCGCCCTGCTGCTTCAGGTGGGCCAGCATCGGCTGGATCCAGTCGTCGAGATTCGGCGCGAACCAGTTGATGACCGGGCCCTCGGGCAGATAGGCCAAGTAGCGCTTGATCTTGGGAAGCTGACGGTAGAGGACGAGTCCGGCGCCGACGAGCTCGCCGGTCCGGTCGTCGAACCAGCCGAGGTTCTCCGAGCGCCACTCCGCTTTGACGTCCGCCCAGGCCGGCACCTGCATGTGACTGGCAGCGGGCAGGCTCTGGATGTAGGCCAGATGCTGCTCTCGACTGATGGTCCTCAGGGTCAGGCTCATTCGGGGCGCTCCTCGGGCTGGCGTGTCCCCATGGGTTCAGGGGTCCGGCTCTCGCGCCGAAGCCTACTGCTCCAGGGGAGCGGCCCGAATGACCGTACGGAACCTTCGCCCCGGCTCATGGGCTGCCGGGGTGTCGGATGCTGTCCTGTGCACGGCACGCCGCCCGCCTGGTCCGGCGGACGGGGGTCGTGATCTTGGAGGGGTGCGGGGCGTCAGCCGACCAGGCCGCCGTGCCACATGCCGAGGAAGAAGCCCACCGCCGAGGCACCGAGACCGAGGATCAGGCCGAAGCGCTCGCGTGTCGTCACCGACACCCACTGGCCGTAGGCGCCGGTGAGGATGCCCACCAGCCCGGTCCAGGAACTCAGCAGGTGCAGGGACTGGGACGACAGCGCCGTGACGAAGGACGTCACGCCCAGCACCAGGGCCACCACGAGCAGGGTGTCCTGGAGCGGGTGGCGCTTGCCGTCCGTGGCCATGAGACCGCTGCCCGCGGTGTTGGGTCGCAATGCCTGTGCCATGGGGCACCTCCTGCGAAAGGCGGCGCATCGTAGCGCCGTACACACCCGATGTGTCCAGGTTGACGGGTCCTGCCGCCTGATTTCAACCCGAAGCGGGGGTGCGGGTACTCTGTACTGTCTGCACATCCGTGTCTGCCCGTAGTACGTCAGGGCGGAACGCCGGGTACGCGCTCCCGATCCGACGGAGCGGTCCCGGGGATCCGGCCGGCCGCCTCTTGTCAGTGGTGGCTGTTTTACTGGCAGGCACTGGTGCACTACGCATCACAACCCTCCTGCCACGGAACGACCGTGGCCGCTGAGTCCAGAGGAGGTGGGTTCCACATGCGTCACTACGAGGTGATGGTCATCCTCGACCCCGATCTCGAGGAGCGCGCTGTCTCCCCGCTGATCGAGAACTTCCTTTCCGTCGTCCGCGATGGCGGCGGAAAGGTCGAGAAGGTCGACACCTGGGGCCGTCGTCGTCTCTCGTACGAGATCAAGAAGAAGCCCGAGGGCGTCTACTCGGTCATCGACCTGCAGGCCGAGCCTGCGGTCGTCAAGGAGCTCGACCGCCAGATGAACCTGAACGAGTCGGTCCTCCGGACCAAGGTCCTCCGTCCCGAGACCCACTGAGCTCTCCCGCTCAGCTGATCCCGGGATTCGAGTAGCAGCACCCAGCAGCCAGCAGCACACCCGCCGAGAGGTTCCCCCATGGCAGGCGAGACCGTCATCACGGTCGTCGGCAATCTTGTCGACGACCCCGAGCTGCGCTTCACCCCCTCCGGTGCGGCGGTCGCGAAGTTCCGTGTCGCGTCCACGCCCCGCACCTTCGACCGCCAGACGAACGAGTGGAAGGACGGCGAGAGCCTGTTCCTGACGTGCTCGGTCTGGCGTCAGGCGGCGGAGAACGTCGCCGAGTCGCTCCAGCGAGGCATGCGCGTCCTCGTGCAGGGCCGGCTGAAGCAGCGGTCCTACGAGGATCGCGAGGGCGTCAAGCGCACGGTCTACGAGCTGGACGTCGAGGAAGTCGGCGCCAGCCTGCGCAACGCCACGGCCAAGGTCACCAAGACCACGGGTCGCGGTGGCCAGGGCGGTTACGGCGGCGGGGGCGGCCAGGGCGGCGGCGGCTGGGGCGGCGGCCCCAGTGGTGGCGGCCAGGGCGGAGCTCCGGCCGACGACCCGTGGGCGACCGGCGCTCCCGCCGGTGGCAACCAGGGCGGCGGCTGGGGCGGCGGCTCCGGCTCCGGCTCCGGCGGCGGTGGCGGCTACTCGGACGAGCCCCCCTTCTAGGGCGTCCGGCCGGGTCTTCGGACCGGGCCGGACCGCCGAGGGTGGGCCGTACCCCACACTTCTTGATCACACAGGAGATACACCATGGCGAAGCCGCCTGTGCGCAAGCCGAAGAAGAAGGTCTGCGCTTTCTGCAAGGACAAGGTCAAGTACGTGGACTACAAGGACACGAACTTGCTGCGGAAGTTCATTTCCGACCGCGGCAAGATCCGTGCCCGCCGCGTGACCGGCAACTGCACGCAGCACCAGCGTGACGTCGCCACGGCCGTCAAGAACAGCCGTGAGATGGCGCTGCTGCCCTACACCTCCACCGCGCGATAAGGGAAGGGTGAGCCACACATGAAGATCATCCTTACCCACGAGGTCTCCGGCCTCGGTGCCGCGGGCGACGTCGTCGACGTCAAGGACGGCTACGCTCGCAACTACCTGATCCCGCGGAAGCTCGCGATCCGCTGGACCAAGGGTGGCGAGAAGGACGTCGAGCAGATCCGTCGTGCTCGCAAGATCCACGAGATCCAGACCATCGAGCAGGCCAACCAGATCAAGGCCCAGCTCGAGGGTGTGAAGGTCCGCCTGGCCGTCCGTTCGGGCGACGCCGGCCGTCTCTTCGGTTCCGTCACCCCGGCCGACGTCGCCTCGGCGATCAAGGCCGCCGGTGGTCCGGAGGTCGACAAGCGCCGCATCGAGCTCGGCACGCCGATCAAGACCCTGGGCGCCCACGAGACGTCCGTGCGTCTGCACCCCGAGGTCGCCGCGAAGGTCGACATCGAGGTCGTCGCGGGCTGATCACCGCGCTCGGCTCGAACAGCTGAAGAAGAAGGGCCGTACCCCGGCGGGGTACGGCCCTTCTTTTTTGGCGGTGTTCCTGGCGCCCTGCCGGAGACGGGAGCGGCGGCGCTTTCCATCGCAGGCGCCGCGTTCCACGTGAAACGGCGGCCGGTCGCGACGGTCAGCGGGCCGCGCCCGTCACCAGCCACCGCCCGGAGCGGGCACGCAGCCAGAGAGTGATCAACCGTACGGTCATCATCAGCGTCATCGCTCCCCAGAGCGCGGTGATCCCCCCACCGAGGGCCGGCACCAGCAGAGCGGCCGGGGTGAAGACCGCGAGCGTGAGCAGCATCGCCCAGGCCAGGTACGGGCCGTCGCCCGCACCCATGAGGACGCCGTCCAGGACGAAAACGACGCCGCAGACCGGCTGGGAGAGCGCCACCACGAGCAGCGCCGGCAGGGCGGCGTCCTGCACGGGGGAGTCGGAGGTGAACAGCGGCAGGAAGACCGGCCGGGCCACGATCACCAGGAGACCGAGGACCACGCCGACCGCGATGCCCCACTGCACCATGCGGCGGCAGGCGGCCCGGGCTCCCTGGGCGTCGCCGGCCCCCAGACAGCGCCCGATGATCGCCTGCCCGGCGATCGCGATCGCGTCGAGTGCGAAGGCCAGCAGACTCCACAGCGACAGGACGATCTGGTGGGCGGCGATGTCGGCGTCGCCCAGGCGCGCGGCCACCGCCGTGGCGATCATCAGGATCGCCCGCAGCGAGAGCGTCCGGACGAGCAGGGGTGCGCCGGCCTGCGCGCAGGCTCTGATCCCCGCCATGTCCGGGCGCAGTGAGGCACCGTGCCGGCGAGCGCCGCGGACGACCACGGCCAGGTAGACGGCGGCCATGCCCCACTGGGCGATGACAGTGCCCCAGGCCGAGCCCGCGATGCCGAGGCCGGCGCCGTAGACGAGACCAGCGTTGAGGATGGCGTTGGCCACGAAGCCGCCGATGGCGACGTAGAGCGGTGTCCGGGTGTTCTGCAGTCCTCTGAGGACGCCCGTCGCGGCCAGCACGACGAGCATGGCGGGGATGCCCAGAGCGGAGACGCGCAGATAGGTGGTCGCGTACGGAGCGGCCGTGGACGAGGCACCGAAGAGTTCGACCAGGCCTCGTGCGCCGGGCAGGACGACCGCGATGACGACGGCGCCGATCAGGAGCGCCAGCCAGACGCCGTCCATGCCCTGGCGGATGGCGGCCTGGAGGTCGCCCGCACCGACACGCCGGGCGACGGCCGCGGTGGTGGCGTAGGCGAGGAAGACGAAGACGCTGACGGCCGTTGTCAGAAGGGCCGAGGCGACACCGAGGCCGGCGAGCTGCGCCGTGCCGAGATGGCCGACAATGGCGCTGTCGGCCATGACGAAGAGCGGCTCGGCGACGAGTGCGCCGAAGGCCGGAACGGCGAGCGCGACGATCTCGCGGTCGTGCCGGCGCCGCACGGCGGCAGGGCGTACGGGAGCCTGTGTCATGGCCACCAATCTAATCGTCCACAGGTAAGAGATGCAACGTAAGGTCACCCCTTACTTTGTCGTGCGCGGCCCACGCCGGTGCGCGGCGTCCGGAGCGATCTTGATCCGACCGGGGAAGTTTTTCTCCTGCACAGCCCGTGGATCGTGAACCCGCAGGTCAGGGCGGTTGGGTTGGAAGAGGCGAGGGCTTGTTCACAGCCCTGTCCACCGGGTCGTGCACAGGTTTCGCGGAGTTCTCCACAGCATCGGCCCGCTCGTCCACATGGCCTGTGGATAACCAGATTGGCTGACGGTGCCCGGGGGCCTACCGTGGTCCGGCGCCCGCTCCGTCCGCCGGCCTCCACAGCGTCGTTCACCTGACGCGCCAGAAGCGGAGCCGGGCCTCTTAAGTGTCAGTGCCGTGCCGTAGGAAAGAGAGGCACGGCGAGGTCCGCTCGGCGGACGGGAGGAGGTCGCTCGGTTGAGCATTTCCGAGCCCTTGGACGACCCGTGGGCCGACAGCGGTCCGAGTGATCGTCTGCCCGCCAGCCGCCGACGCCCCGACGGGGGACGGGGCCGCGACGAGCAGCACGACCGCGGTCGGGACAGCGGTGCGTGGGACGGCGCGAGCGCCTCCTTCGAGCGGGTCCCGCCGCAGGACCTGGACGCCGAGCAGTCCGTCCTCGGCGGGATGCTCCTGTCCAAGGACGCCATCGCCGACGTCGTGGAGATCCTCAAGGGCCACGACTTCTACAAGCCCGCGCACGAGACGATCTACCAGGCGATCCTCGACGTCTATGCCAAGGGGGAGCCCGCCGACCCCATCACGATCGCCGCGGAGCTGACCAGACGCGGTGAGATCAACAAGGTGGGCGGCGCCTCCTATCTGCACTCCCTGGTGCAGACGGTGCCGACGGCGGCCAACGCCGAGTACTACGCCGAGATCGTCCACGAGCGTGCCGTCCTGCGGCGCCTGGTCGAGGCCGGCACGCGCATCACGCAGATGGGCTACGCAGCCGACGACGACGTCGACGAGATCGTCAACCGGGCCCAGGCGGAGATCTACGCGGTCACGGAGCAGCGCACCAGCGAGGACTACCTGCCGCTGGGCGACATCATGGAGGGCGCCCTCGACGAGATCGAGGCGATCGGTTCCCGCAGCGGGGAGATGACCGGGGTCCCCACCGGCTTCACCGACTTCGACTCGCTGACGAACGGTCTGCACCCGGGACAGATGATCGTCATCGCCGCCCGTCCCGCGATGGGCAAGTCGACGCTCGCGCTCGACTTCGCCCGTGCGGCCTCGATCAAACACAATCTGCCGAGTGTCATCTTCTCGCTCGAAATGGGCCGCAACGAGATCGCGATGCGTCTGCTGTCCGCCGAGGCCCGCGTTGCGCTGCACCACATGCGGTCGGGCACGATGACCGACGAGGACTGGACCCGGCTGGCCCGTCGGATGCCGGACGTGTCGGCCGCTCCGCTCTACATCGACGACTCCCCGAACCTGTCGATGATGGAGATCCGCGCGAAGTGCCGCCGTCTGAAGCAGCGCAACGATCTGAAGCTGGTCGTCATCGACTACCTCCAGCTGATGCAGTCGGGTGGTTCCAAGCGTGCCGAGAGCCGCCAGCAGGAGGTTTCGGACATGTCCCGGAACCTGAAGCTGCTCGCCAAGGAACTGGAGGTCCCGGTCATCGCGCTCTCCCAGCTCAACCGTGGTCCCGAGCAGCGCACCGACAAGAAGCCGATGGTCTCCGACCTGCGCGAGTCCGGTTCCATCGAGCAGGACGCCGACATGGTCATCCTGCTGCACCGTGAGGACGCCTACGAGAAGGAGTCTCCGCGCGCCGGCGAGGCCGACCTGATCGTCGCCAAGCACCGCAACGGCCCGACGGCGACCATCACCGTCGCCTTCCAGGGGCACTACTCGCGGTTCGTGGACATGGCCCAGACCTGATCGGCGCGTGCGGGGTCTCGCATCCCTTCACGAGTGTTGCGGACGGCGCCACGAGCAAGGCCGGGGCTCGCGTCGGAGTCGGTACGCGCTCTGGCTACGACGGGGAGACCGTTGAGGTAGTGGAGACGGTACCGACCACGCCGGGCAACGAACCGCACTCAACGCCTCGTTTCATACCTGCTCAGGATCACGCCGCCAGGAAACGTCCGGGTCTCCACCAGGTTCAGGTTCACCCAGTTGTCCAGCGCGGTGAAGAACGGCGTGCCGCCGCCCACCAGGACCGGAGCGGTGGCCAGCACCCGCCGGCGCTGGGAGTCGTTCAGTCCCGGTCCCTCGGGCCCGATCAGCACCGCGGGCCGGCGGCCGGCACCGGCAGGGAGTGCGAGGTGCCCGATCATCGTGGGGCCGTCGGCCGGGTATGCGGCCGTGCGCGTGGTGACCGTCGTCATCAGAGGGAGCTGTAGTGACTGCCGAGCCCGGCCGGCCCGGTCTCGGCCGTCGGCAGAACGGTGCGTGGGTGCGCCCAGGGGCGGGCACGGCACCGCCCCATGACGGATGACCTGCCCTGACCCGCACGCGCTGACGCGCGCCGCTCAGACCCTCGCACTCGACGTGCGCTGCCCCGCGGGATGGACTGTGCGCATGACGAGTACTCAGGAAGATCTGCTGCCCGGCACGCGCCGGGCCCTGTTGCACCGGATCGCCGTCGCCCAGAGCGAAGGGCGCGCGCCGTCACTGGTCGCTGCGGTCGTCCGGGGCGGCCGCGCGGTGTGGCACGGGACGCGCAGCATGAGGGACGGGCACGCTCCCGACGAGGACGTGCAGTACCGGATCGGCTCGATCACCAAGACGTTCACCGCCGTTCTGGTGCTGCGGTTGCGGGACGAGGGCGTCCTCGATCTCGGGGATCGGCTGGAGAAGCACCTGCCCGGAACCGGAGCGGGGCAGGCGACCATCGCCGAGCTCCTGGCGCACACCAGTGGGCTGGCGGCCGAGACGCCCGGGCCCTGGTGGGAGCGGACCCCGGGGTCGCTGCGTCCGGACCTGGCCGATCTGCTCGGTGAGCAGTCCCTACGGCACCCCGCGGGCCGGCGGCACCACTACTCGAACCCCGGATACGCCCTGCTGGGCGCGTTGGTCGAACAGGTACGGGGTGCTTCCTGGGAGGAGGTCCTCCGGCGGGAGGTGCTTGAGCCACTGGGGCTGGCCCGGACGACTGTGCGCCCGCGGGCCCCGCATGCGGGCGGCTGGGCCGTCCATCCCTGGGCCGATGTGATGCTGCCCGAGCCGGCCGAGGATCTGGGCCGGATGGCCCCCGCCGGGCAACTGTGGTCCACCACCGGTGACCTGGCGCGCTTCGCGGCATTCCTTGCCCACGGTGACGACCGGGTGCTCGGTGCGGAGTCCGTGCGGGAGATGCGGACGCCCGCGGCTCCGGCCGAGGTGGCCGACGTGGTGGACGGTGCGACGTATGGACTCGGCCTGCAGATCCAGCACTGCGGCGGCCGGGTGCTCGTGGGGCACTCCGGATCGCTGCCGGGTTTCCTGGCGAACCTCACCGTCAGCGTGGAGGACGACGTGGCCTGTGTCGTCCTGGCCAACTGCACCTCGGGCCCCGCGCTGTCCGCGGTCGGCGCCGACCTGGTGCGCATCGTCGCCGAGGCCGAACCGCGTATGCCCGGACCGTGGCGGCCGCTGCGGGACGCCGACCCGGCGGTGCTGGAGTGCGTGGGGCAGTGGTACTGGGGCACGCAGGTCTTCGCGCTGCGGTCGACGGCCGACGGCCTCGTCTCACTGGAGCCGTTGTCCGGCAGGGGGCGCCGGTCACGGTTCCGGCAGAACGGCGACGGCACCTGGACGGGCCTGGAGGGGTACTACGCGGGCGAGCTGCTGCGGGCCGTGCGGCGGCCTGACGGATCGGTGAGCCACCTCGACCTCGGTTCCTTCGTCTTCACCCGCCAGCCGTACGACGAGTCGGCACCCCTGCCCGGAGGAGTCGACCCGGAGGGGTGGCGGGGCATCGGCTAAGGGCTGTCCGCCGGCCTTGTGAAGGCGTCCTGTTTCACGTGGAACAGGACGCCTTACCGGTGCGTCGGCTGGTCCGCGCTCGATCGCCCCGGCGCACGAAGCCGAGGTCCCGCGCCATGAGGTCCCGCGCTTCGGAGCGAGGTCAGAGCTGGAGCTTGAAGCCCACGTGCGAGGCGGTGAAACCCAGCCGCTCGTAGAAACGGTGGGCACCGGTGCGGGTCACGTCCGAGGTCAGTTGCACCAGCCGGCAGCCATGGTGCCGCGAGGCGTCGATCGCCCATTCGATGAGCAGGGTCCCCAGGCCGCTGCCGCGCTCGTCGGCATGCACACGCACGCCCTCGATGATCGCCCGGGTGGAGCCCCGCCGGGACAGTCCGGGGATGATCGAGAGCTGAAGCGTGCCGACGACGCGTCCTTCGCGTACCGCGACCATCAGGTGCTGGTTCGGATCGCTGTCGAGCCGAGCCAGTGCGGCCCGGTACGGAGCCAGGTCGTCCGGCGACTCGCGCCGCGCGCCCAGTGGATCGTCCGCGAGCAAGCCGACGATGGCGGCGACGTCGTCGGCGACGGCAGGCCGTATGTCGAGATCTCCCATGGTTCGCACCCTACGCGGGGCGGTCACCACCGTCAGGGTCACACCGGGGCAGGGACGTGGAGCGACTGCACGGCCCGGACCAGCGGCGCGAGGTCCGGGTTCTTCGCGGCCTCGTCGAGTGCCTCGCGCAGCGCGCCGTCATTGGTGGGCCGGGCCTGCTCGAGGAGCTTGAGGCCGGACTCGGTGACGTTGGTGTAGATACCGCGTCGGTCGGTGGGGCACAGATAGCGCTCCAGCAGACCCCGGTCCTCGAGCCGGGTGACCAGCCGGGTGGTGGCGCTCTGGCTGAGGACGACCGCGTCGGCCACCTGCTTCATCTGCAGATGACCGCCTTCCCCCTCGTGCTGTCGGCTGAGCACGTCGAGCAGGGAGTACTCGCGCACACTCAGATCGTGCCCGGCCTGCAGGGCGCGCTCGATGTGTGCCTCGATCCTGCCGTGCAGCAGGGAGAGAGCGGACCAGCCCTGGGAGAGGGCGGTGAGCGGGGGATCCGTAGCTGTCATGGGGGCTTCCTCCGTCCCGATGCTGGCTACCAGGATAGGACAACGCCGCAATAGCCTCCATCCGCACATAACAGGCGTATGCAAGTAATGGCCGTGGCCGCACGGGTGGCGACGCCGGGCGCGGTCCGTTCCGGCGTGGAGCGACCGAGTACCATCTCGGCCGAGCCGGTGACCTTGAAGCCGAGCTCCTCGGGCCGCCCGTGTCAGTCCGGAAGGTCAACCCAGGTCGGGGGCGTGCATGGCCCGGACGCCCTCGATATTGCCGTCCAGGTAGTGCCGCAGGGACAGCGGCACGAGGTGGACGGACGCGATGCCGACCCGGGTGAACGGCACCCGCACGATCTCGTACTCGCCGGCGGGCTCCTCCACCTCCGGTCCGTGCCGCAGGGACGGGTCCATGGACTCCAGGCGGCAGACGAAGAAGTGCTGCACCTTCACACCGGTCGCCCCACCGTCCTCCCCGATGTGCTCCACCGTGTCCACGAAGCAGGGCACCACATCGGTGATCTTCGCACCGAGTTCCTCGTGGACCTCGCGGTGCAGAGCGTCGACGACGGTCGTGTCCCCCGGTTCCACTCCGCCCCCGGGCGTGACCCAGTAGGGATCCACGCCGGGCTTGGTGCGCTTGATCAGAATCAGGTCGTCACCGTCGAGAAGGACGGCGCGGGCGGTGCGCTTGACCACGGGTCGGACGGTCATGGGAGAAATGTGGCCCAGCTGGTTCCACGTGAAACATCGCGGAACGTCACCGCAGGACCACCGATCGATGCCCCACAGGCGGAGCTCAGCACCAGCTCTTGGCGGCCTGCGACAGCCACTCGTGGGCCCTCGCGACGTGCGACACCGCCAGGGTGCCGCTGCGCACCACCAGGAAGTACGTCCGCAGCGGCGGCACCGCCGGTTCATGGAGGGCCACCACGTCGCGGCGCGCCAAGGCGTCCGCGCACAGATAACGGGGCAGCACGGCGAGCCCGGCTCCGGTTGCGGTGCAGGCGAGGACCGCGCGGAGATCGGGAACGATCACGGTGCCGGAGGGGGCGGGCCGGGAGTCGAACACGGCGGCCCAGTAGCGGGAGACGAACGGCAGCGACTCGTGGACCTCGACCACTGGAACGTGCTGCAGCGCGGGAGCGTCCACGCCGGGCACCGCCCGCGCACCGATCTCGTCCACCCACCGCTGCGCGGCGACCAGGACGTGCTCCTCGTCGCACAGCGCCGTGGCGGTGAGCAGCCCACCCCGGGGCCGGGCCGTACTGATGGCCAGATCATGGTGGCCGGCCGCCAGTCCCTCCAGCGTCTCCTCTGCGGTGCCGAAGGACGCGCGCAGGGCGAACGGCTGCCCGTCGTCACCGGTCAGCTCGGTGAGAGCGGGCAGCGCCCGCTCCGCCGTGAACTCAGGCGGTCCGGCCAGATGCAGGGTGCGTGAGGAGGACTCTTCGTCCAGCTCCGTCTCGGTGATCTCCACCAGGGCGTCGAGGTGCGGTGCAGCCTTGTGGGCGAGCTCGTCGCCGATGGGCGTCGGCGTCACGCCGCGGGCCCGGCGCAGGAACAGGGGCCGGCCCAGCTGACGCTCCAGCGTGCGGATCTGGGAGGTGACCGCCGGCTGGGAGAGGCCGAGCAGCGCGGCGGCGCGGGTGAAGGAGCCTGCCCGGTGCACGGTCACGAAGGTGCGCAGTAACGCCAGATCCATCGCGCTCCCCACCCTCTCGGCATCCTCGGTGTGCCACCGGTCCGCGCCCCACGCCGGGCGCCCCGCACCGCGCCCGGAACGTGCCCAACTATAAATATGTCGATAGGTCTCTGTCGCTACCGTGATTGGACACTGACAGAGAGTCAACTAGCCTTGGCCGGGCGGTTCTTCGCGCGCGGAAAACCGAGGACGGTCCGAGCCACGAGGGGGGAGGTTCGGACCGTCCGCCGTACTGCTCCGTACTGCTCCGGACGCCCTCGGGCACCCGGAGGCCGATCCGGGCGGGCGTGGACAGGACGGTCAGCCCGCCGACTCGTCCAGAGCCCGCAGCACATCCGCCACCAGGTCCGCGGAGTCCTCCGCCCCGACCGAAAGTCGGATGAAGCCCTCCGGCACCGCGTCACCGCCCCAGCGGCCGCGCCGCTCGGCGGTGGAGCGCACTCCGCCGAAGCTCGTCGCGTCGTCCACCAGGCGCAGCGCGTCGAGGAAGCGCTCGGCACGCTCGCGCGTGGGCAGCGTGAAGGACACCACGCATCCGTAGCCCCGCATCTGCTGCGAGGCGACCTTGTGCGAGGGGTCGTCGGGCAGTCCGGGATAACGCAGCCCGGTGACCTCGGAACGCTCGCGCAGGGCCGCGGCGAGGGCGAGGGCGGAGGTGTTCTGCCGCTCCACCCGCAGGTGGAGCGTCGCGATCGAACGGTGCGCCAGCCAGGCCTCCATGGGACCCGGGATCGCGCCGGCGATCTTGCGCCAGCGGCGTACGGCCGCCATCGCCTCGGCGTCCCGGCCGGCCACATAGCCCAGCAGGACGTCGCCGTGCCCGGTGAGCTGCTTGGTGCCGCTGGCCACCGAGAAGTCGGCCCCGAGCGCCAGCGGCCGTTGCCCGAGCGGCGTCGCGAGGGTGTTGTCGACGGCGACGAGGGCACCTTGCGCATGGGCGGCCTCGACCAGGTGCCGGATGTCGCAGACGTCGAGCCCAGGGTTCGAGGGGGACTCGATCCACAGCAGCCGTGCCCCGTCCAGCACCTGGAGCTGTGCGTCACCGCCGGTCGGCGCGGTACGCACCTCGATGCCGTACGCCTCGAGCTGGGCGCCTGCCAGCGGCAGCGCCTGGTATCCGTCGCTGGGCAGGACGACCGCGTCGCCGGCGCGCAGCTGCGAGAAGAGCACCGAGGAGACGGCAGCCATGCCGGAGGCGAAGACCAGCGTCTCCACGCCGTCCTGACCGGGGGACTCCAGCTCGCCGATGGCGCGCTCCAGCAGCGTCCAGGTCGGGTTCTCGTCGCGGCCGTAGGTGTACGGGCCCGTGGGCTCGCCGGGCAGATGGAAGTGGGCGGCGAAGACCGGTCCCGGGAGGGTCGGTTCGTGCTTCACCGGCGCGGGCAGGCCGGCCCGCACCGCGCGTGTGCCGTCGCCGGAGCCGGCGGAGCCGCTCTTCGCGGTCCCGCCGCCCTCGTTGTCCCTGGCGGAGTCGTTCATGCCGCCGTCCCTCCAGACGTTCTCGTGCCGCGGCGAGCGGACCGGGGCTCGCCGCCCTCCACCTTCTCAGGACATCGCGGACGACGGGGACGCGGTGGGACCCGTCGCGCCTTCACAGCGCTGCAGTGTGCTGCGCGCCGACGGCGGTCCGGGCGTGTCAGTCCTCGTCCGGCAGGGCGAGGTTCAGGACCCAGGAGACGACCGAGACGATCAGGCCGCCGAGGACGGCGGTCCAGAAGCCGTCGACGTGGAAGCCCAGGTCGAGCTCGCCGCACGCCCACGAGGTCAGCAGCAGCATCAGCGCGTTGACCACCAGAGTGATCAGCCCGAGCGTCAGGATGAACAGCGGCAGTGTCAGCACCTTGACGATGGGCTTCACCACCAGGTTGACCAGCCCGAAGACCAGAGCGACGGCGACCAGGGTGCCGATCTTCCCGCCGGTGCTGTCACCGGTCAGTGTGATCCTGTCCAGGAGCCAGACGGCGACCGCGAGGGCACCCGCGTTGGCGATCGTCTTGACTATGAAATTCTTCATGTGTCTGATCGTGGCAGACGAGAGCGGCACCGAGCACGGGCGAGGCGATGAAGGCATTCCGGCTGGACGAACTGGAAGCGGAGCGAGCCGCCAACGAGGGCGCCTACCTTCAGTTCCTGCGGGAGCGGAACATGTCGGTCGGCCTGTACGCGTTGAACGCGGGGGAGCACGACCCGCAGAAGCCGCACCACCAGGACGAGGTCTACCTCGTCGTCAGCGGCCGCGCCTCCCTCACGGTCGGCCTGGAGACGACCGAGGTGGCGCGCGGCAGCGTGGTCTACGTGCCGGCCGGAGTCGCCCACAAGTTCCACCGCATCAGCGAGGACCTGCGGGTCCTGGTGGTGTTCTCTCCGCCGGAAGCCTGAGGCGCGGGCCGGCAGCCCCTAGGGGACCGGTCAGGGGAGGACAAGGGATGCGAGGTCCCCGCCACACCCCCGGCCACCCCTAGCATCGGATGCAGGACGTCAGGAGCTGCCGACGGCTGGACCGCCGGGCTTCCCACAGGACCCGGCACAGCGGCGGGCGGAGAGGTGAGGACGAGAGCGATGCGAGAGATCTTCGCGGGTCTGCCGTGGTGGGTGAAGTGGGTCGTGGTGCCGGTCATCGCCCTGGTCGTCTTCGGCAGCCTGATAGCGAGCGTGGTCCACTTCGTGGTCTACCTGCTGTTCAAGGCACTGGTCTTCGTGGCCCTGGTCGGCGGGGTGATCTACGTCGTGCGGAAGGTGATGGCGAGTTCGTCCTCGCGCAGCGACTGGTGAGCGCCGTGGTGCGCCGGTGAGCGGTAACAGGAATCGCCGGTTCCCTCGCGGGGGGGAAGTTTGCGCGACGGACCGCCTGCGAGCGGTGGCAGGCGGATAGGGTCCGGGAATCGACGCGGGGCCGGCCCCGCGGGCGGCGTACCCCTCACCGTGTTCCCCGCACGGCTGCCCTCTCGCTCCGGAGTGACCCTTGGCCACGGTTGACACCGCACCCGCACCACGGCAGGCATCCCCCGCGCCCGGGGCGTCGGCGCCCTCCGTGGCACTGCCCGCCCAGCCGCGCTCCGGGGCGGGCGCGGAAGGGTCGCGTCCGAGTGTCCCGGGACAGCAGCGCTCCGCCCAGACCCTCATCGGGTCGGTCCAGCGCGCGATGCGCCTGCTGGAGACCGTCGCCCGGCACGAGCACGGCGCACCGGCCAAGCAACTGGCCCGCGAGACCGGTCTCGCGCTGCCCACGGCTTACCACCTGCTGCGGACCCTGGTGCACGAGGGGTACCTGCACCGCGACCGCGGGCTGTTCTTCCTGGGCGAGGCCGCCGAGCGGCTCAGTAGCAGCGGAGCGGAGCAGAAACGTCGCAGCACCCTCGTCGACACGCTCGCCCGATGGCGTGATCTGATCGGTGCGCCGCTGTACTACGCGGTGTACCGCGACGGCGAGATCGAGGTCGTGTGCGTCTCCGACACCCCGGGAAATCCGGCGGCACCGGAGTGGGCCGACTTCCGCGAGACGGGCCACGCCCACGCGATCGGCAAGTGCCTGCTGTCCCAACTGGACGACGAGGCCCGCCGTGACCACCTCGCACGCCATCCGGTGCGTTCGATCACGCCCTACACGGTCCGGGACGAGCACTCCTTCCTCCGCCGTCTGCAGCGGACGGGACGCATGGAGCCCGTGACCGAGCGGCAGGAGTACGCACTGGGGACGGTCTGCGCGGCGATCCCGGTGACGGTGGGCACGACCGCCGCGACGCTGGCCCTCTCCCTCCCCGCCCACCAGGCCGATCGCCTGCTGCCCGCGGCCCACCAACTGCAGAGCGAGGCGGGGCGCCGGCTCGGCTCCCTGGCCCTCTCTATCAGCATCTGAAAACTCACTCCTTGTGATCTCTTGTGCACGTTCAGCAAGATGCCACAGTGTTTATGGGGATGATTCCCGGCCAGTCGACGGCAGATGACGGGGTAGCGATGCGCGAGTCCGTACAGGCAGAGGTCATGATGAGCTTTCTCGTGTCGGAGGAGCTCTCCTTCCGCATCCCGGTGGAGCTGCGGTACGAGACCTGCGATCCCTATGCCGTCCGGCTCACTTTCCATTTGCCGGGGGACGCTCCGGTGACCTGGGCCTTCGGGCGTGAACTGCTGATCGACGGTGTGGGGACGCCGTGCGGCGACGGCGATGTGCGGATCTCGCCCGCCGGCACCGATGCCCCGAACGAGGTGCTGATCCGTCTTCAGGTCGGCGGCGACCGCGCCCTGTTCCGCTCGTCGACGGCCCCGCTGGTGGCCTTCCTCGACCGTACGGACAAGCTTGTGCCCCTGGGCCAGGAGGGGGCGCTCGCCGCCTTCGACGCCCATCTCGACGACGCGCTCGACCGCATCCTGGCGGAGGAGCAGAGCGCCGGCTGAGGCGCGCGGCGGCGACGGGGCGTGCGGTGGCGTAACGCTTCAGCGCCCTGCCCGCCCTGCCGGTCAACCGTCCCCGGGTCCTGCCCGTCCCGCCCGTCCGGCCGATGCGGTTCGTTCCGCTCGTTCAGTGCTTGCGGCGCCGGCCCCTCCCGCCACGCGCCGGAACCGGCTCCGCGCCCGCCGTCGACCGCGACGGTGGCCCCGGTCGGTCGGCGGACACCACCAGAGCGGCGAGCGCGGTGGTGACCGGTACCGAGGCGACCAGGCCGATGGAACCCACCAGGGTGCGCACGATCTCCTCGGCGACCAGTTCGCTGTTGGCGACCGTGCCGACGCTGCTCTGCGCGATCGAGAAGAGCAGCAGCAAGGGCAGCGCGGCACCGGCGTACGCGAGGACGAGGGTGTTGACGACGGACGCGATGTGGTCCCGCCCGATCCGTATGCCCGCCCGGTACAGCGCGCGCCGGCCCATCGCCGGGTTTGCCTCGTGCAGCTCCCAGACCGCCGACGTCTGCGTCACCGTCACGTCGTCGAGGACACCAAGGGAACCGATGATGACGCCGGCGAGCAGCAGACCGCTCATGTCGATCGACGGATACAGGCCGTGGATCAGACCGGTGTTGTCGTCGGTGTTGCCGGTCAGCGCCGCCCAGCCGATGAACAGCGAGCCCAGGACGCCGATCAGCACCAGCGAGACGAGAGTGCCGAGCACCGCGACGGAGGTGCGGGCGGACAGGCCGTGACACAGGTAGAGGGCGATCAGCATGATGGCGCTCGACCCCACCACCGCCACGACCAGCGGGTTCGAGCCCTGCAGGATCGCGGGCAGGATGAAGAAGTTCAGCACCAGGAAACTGATGGCGAGCGCGACCAGTGCCATGACCCCCCGCATCCGCCCGACGACCACGACCGCGAGCGCGAAGACGCCGGCGAGCAGAGCCATGGGGAAGCCCCGGTCGACATCGGTGACCGAGTACTGCAGGTCCTTCGGCGCGGAGGGCTCGTAGGCGACCACGACCTCCTGCCCCTGGCGCAGCTGCCGCGACTGGTCGGGCTGCACGATCTCGGTGAACGTACGGCCCCTGTCCTGCCCCGTGTCGACCCGGATCGTCGCCTTCTTGCAGGTGGCGGAGTCCTGTTGCCGCGCGGCCGAACCCGCGCCCTGCGGGGCGGTACCGCCGGGCGCACCCCCGGAGGCGTGTACCGACGTGCAGCTCACCTCGACCACCGTGGTGACCGTGGCGTGCTGGGTCTGCCGGTCGAAGCCGACGCCGGTGCGTTCGTGCGCCGGGGCGCCGCCGGGCCAGAACACCCCGAGCCCGATCAGCACCGCGGCGCCGAACGGAATGAGGATCGCCGCGATCACCTTGCGCAGGTGTTTCGACACGGGGGCGGCGGGACCATGGCTGTGACTGTGGCCGTGCGCGTGCGGGTGCTGCCGGCCGTCACCGGGCCCATGGCCGAGGTCCTGGACGCGTCCGTCACCCTGCCCTGCGCTCCCGTCGGCACCCTGCCCGTCGCCGCGTCCGTCACCGGGCCCGTGTCCGAGCGCGTCCGGGCCGGGGCCTCCCGCTGGGCCGTCGCCGGCGCCCGGACCCGTGCCGCCTGCAGAGCCGTGGCCGCGCCGGGGCCCGGGCGGGGGGAAGGGGAACTGCTGTGTCGAGGTCACCGCCCGATCATCGCAAGACCGGCGGGGCCCTCTGTTCACCGCGCCCGAAATGGCGCTAGCGTGGTGGCACCTTTGCACACGCGGGAGCTCGGAGCACCGGGCTGAGAGGACGCTGACCTCCGTCTTCGCGATGTTTCACGTGGAACGAGCGATATTTCACACGAAGCACCGGCAGACGGAAGCTGCTGCGTCGACCGCCGAACCTGTTACCGGGTAATGCCGGCGTAGGGAGTAGGTCTCATGACCAACAAGGACGCACGCACGCCTGCCTCCACGCAGATCTCCAGCGACGCAAGGACCAGTGGGTCCGTCGGCTGGCACAAGGCGTACGTCGAGGGCTCGCGCCCCGACCTGCGGGTGCCGGTCCGTCAGGTCCACCTCACCAACGGGCAGTCCGTCACCCTGTACGACACATCCGGCCCCTACACCGATCCACTCGTCGACACCGACGTCCGCAGGGGACTGCCGCCGCTGCGGGAGAACTGGATCGTGACCCGCAGCGACACCGAGGAGTACGCGGGCCGTCCCGTCCAGCCCGAGGACGACGGGATCAGGCACACCTCGCCGCGAGGCGGGCTGCGCAACCTCGACGCGGTCTTCCCCGGACGGCCTCGCCGGCCACGCCGCAGCCGCGGAGGGCAGGCGGTGACACAGCTGGCGTACGCCCGCCGCGGGGAGATCACACCAGAGATGGAGTACGTGGCCATCCGGGAGAACGTGAGCCCGGAGGTCGTACGCGAGGAGATCGCGGCGGGTCGCGCGGTGCTCCCCGCCAACGTCAACCACCCGGAGAGCGAGCCGATGATCATCGGCAGGCGCTTTCTGGTGAAGGTGAACGCCAACATCGGCAACTCGGCGGTGACGTCCTCCATCGAGGAGGAGGTCGAGAAGATGACCTGGGCGACCCGCTGGGGCGCCGACACGGTCATGGACCTCTCCACCGGCCGCAACATCCACACCACCCGCGAGTGGGTGCTGCGCAACTCCCCCGTCCCCATCGGCACGGTGCCGCTCTATCAGGCTCTGGAGAAGGTCGACGGCAGGGCTGAGGAACTGACCTGGGAGGTCTACAGGGACACAGTCATCGAGCAGGCCGAGCAGGGCGTCGACTACATGACCGTCCACGCCGGCGTCCGCCTCGCCCACGTTCCGCTGACCGCCGACCGCAAGACCGGGATCGTCTCGCGCGGTGGATCCATCATGGCCGCGTGGTGCCTGGCGCACCACAAGGAGTCGTTCCTCTACGAGAACTTCGAGGAGCTCTGCGAGATCCTCGCCGCCTACGACGTGACCTACTCCCTCGGTGACGGTCTGCGGCCGGGTTCGATCGCCGACGCCAACGACCAGGCGCAGTTCGCGGAGCTGCGCACCCTCGGGGAGCTCAACCGGGTCGCGAAGCGGCACAACGTCCAGACGATGATCGAAGGCCCGGGACATGTCCCGATGCACAAGATCAAGGAGAACATCGACCTGCAGCAGGAGATCTGCGAGGAGGCTCCGTTCTACACGCTCGGCCCGCTGACGACGGACATCGCGCCGGCGTACGACCACATCACCTCGGGCATCGGCGCCGCGATGATCGCCTGGTGGGGTACGGCGATGCTCTGCTACGTCACACCCAAGGAACACCTGGGCCTGCCCAACCGTGACGACGTCAAGACCGGCGTCATCACCTACAAGATCGCCGCCCACGCGGCCGACCTGGCCAAGGGGCACCCCGGGGCGCAGGAGTGGGACGACGCGCTGTCCGACGCCCGCTTCGAGTTCCGGTGGGAGGACCAGTTCAACCTGGCCCTCGACCCGGACACGGCACGGGAGTTCCACGACGAGACGCTCCCGGCGGAGCCGGCCAAGACGGCTCACTTCTGCTCGATGTGCGGCCCGAAGTTCTGCTCGATGAAGATCAGCCAAAGCATCACAGAGCGGTTCGGTGGTGGCGCGGCTGAGGGGGCGTCGCCCGAGGAGGTGGCTGAGGGGATGCTCCAGAAGTCCAAGGAGTTCGCGGAGGCGGGCAACCGGGTGTACCTGCCGATCGCGGAGTGACGACGGTCCGTGGCGGTGCCCGCCCGAGGTGGTGGGCGGAGGGCGAGCACCGCCACGGGCCCGCCGCTGCGGGCCCGGAGTCCGGCGCGAGCACCCCTGGGGGAGTGCGCCGGGCCGGTCACTCCGGCTGGTGTTCCGGCCCGCCGAAGTCCGGGCTGGTGAAGTCGGGACTGCTGTAGCTCGGACGGGAGCTCGGTACGCCGTCGTGGGGACTGCTGAAGCCGGGACGGTCGTAGCCGAGCTGCGGTATGCGGCCGCCCGGTGCGGCCGGGGTGCTCCGGTGCTCCGCGGCGGAGCCGGGGTCGGCCAGCGCCTCGCGCAGGAACGGCAGGATGCCGCGTTCCAGCAGCGCCTCGCGCCAGGCCTCCCTGGCCCGGGCGACCTCCTCGGCGAGGGCGTCGTAGGACGCGCTCTGGAACGAGGGGCGGTTGCGCAGGGCGGTGAGCAGCAGCCCCGCGCCGGCGACGAGGATCGCCGCCGCCGTCAGGGCGCCGAACACCCAGCCCGCGGTGATCATGGTCTGGGCGAACGCCGGGGCGGGGTCGAGCATCCTCAGGACGTATCCGACGAGCAGGAAGATGGCCGCCGCGGTGCCGGCGAGGACGGGCGCGAGGACGGCGACCACGGCCACGGCCCCCGCGCCGGCCGTGTCGGCGACCTCTCCCGCGGTGGTGGCGAGCCCCACCGCACCCGGATCGGCGGGAGCGGTGCCGCGGACGGTCGACGGGGCGGACGGCGACGCCGGATTCCGCAGTTCCGCGCGGACCTCGACGTAGTGCTGGTACTCGCTCGCCGCGGCCGCCGTGATGAAGGCGGTGGCGCTGAGTGCCATGGTGCGCAGCTGTGCGATGGTGAGCCGCTGTCCGGCAGCGGCCAGTTCCGCTCGGTGCGGTGCGGAGCGCAGCGCCTCATCGAGGACCCGCTCGTACTCCTGGCGGTCCTCGCTCAGCAGGTGCTGCGGAACGCTGTTCATGTGCATCCCCCGATGCTCCGTAGGGCTTGGGGCTCGCACGGCGACGAGCCGTCGGGCAGAAACGGAGGGGAGCCTGCTACGGATAAGCCGATGGTAGAGCGGGGGCGGCTCGCGGTGACAGGGGGTTTCCAGAAATTGGGTGCCGACCTGCGCGGACGCCCGCGACACGGCGAGCGCCCGGCGAATCGTCAGGCGTCCAGGGGCAGTTGCTGGACCAGCAGCTTCCCGGCCATGGTCACGCCGCCGTCCATCGCGATGGCGAGCCCGCCTGCGTACACGTGCGGTCCCTCGACGATGGGGCCGGTGCCCTCCTCGCCGTCCTCGGAGCCGACCTCGCCGAGGAGATAGGGGATGGGGCTGTGCCCGTGAACGACACGGGTGCCGCCGTACGTATCGAGCAGGGAGCGCACGGCGTCCGCGCCGCCCTCGTCGCGGAAGGAGAAGCGCTTGGTGAACTTGCGGAACAGGTCCCACACCTCGTCCGCGTCGTTGCGCGTGAGCGTCTCGCGGACGGTGTCGTTGACCGCTTCGATCGAGTCGCCGTAGTCGAGGTAGGCGGTGGTGTCGGAATGGACGAGCAGGTAGCCGTCGACCTCCTCGACGGCGTCCAGGCGGGCCATCCACTGCAGGTGGTGGTCCTGGAGGCGGTCCATGTCGCTCTTCTGGCCGCCGTTGAGCAGCCAGGCCGCCTGGAAGGTGGCCGTGCCCGCGCCGGAGTTGACGGGGGTGTCGCCGAACCGCTTGGCGCCGAGCAGGAGAAGTTCGTGGTTGCCCATGAGGGCCTTGCAGTAGCCGCCGGCGGCGGCCGCCTCGGCGGACAGCCGCATGACGAGGTCGATGACACCGATGCCGTCCGGGCCGCGGTCGGTGAAGTCGCCGAGGAACCACAGCCGCGCGGTGCCCGCGCACCAGTTGCCGGCGGAGTCGACGAGCCCCTTCTCCCGCAGGGCGGCGAGCAGCTGGTCGAGGTAGCCGTGCACGTCGCCGACGACGTAGAGGGGGCCGGGGCCGGTGGCGGACTGCTGAGCCGGGACGGCGGCCGGGTCGACGGTCACCTGGAGGGGGTCGCCCGGCTTGATGACCGGCAGGTCGCGTTCGGTGGGCGTGTACCCCTCCGGGTAGCCCTCCTCGACCGGTGGGAGGGTCGGGGCGGGGTGGGCGCCGTGGGCGTACGGAGCGGTCTCGTGGACGTACGCGGGTACCCGGAAGTCGCGTAGCGTCGCCGTCCGCTCCACCTCGGGTCCCTGACCGGCCCCCTGAGTCATCGACCCCTCCACCATCGCGCCGCAGCTGCACCGCTTCGGACTGCCTGGTCGCAGCGGCCCGCGGTGTCGTGGGCCCATCATAGGAACGCGGATCGCGCCGTGTGATGACCCAGGGGTGGTGAATCGGAACGGGACTCCTGTTTCACCGCCGCTTTCGCCCCGATTGGCAGGGCTTCGGCCGTCCCGCGTTCGCCCGGGGACGGGACGCCGGTCCGATTGACGCTTCTGCCGGAGCCGTGGCGCGGCGGCCGGGAGACGCCCCCGGAAACCCGCCGCGCCGCGTCGGCCCCGCCTCCGCGAGAGCCGGACCGATCCGAACGACGGGGCCTAACGCCGCTCCGGCCCCCGCGGCGGGCTGACCGTGGTACGGGGCGGGCGTCGCTGGGAGGACGTGCGCACGATCAGCTCGGTCGGTATGACCTGCTCGACCGGCTCGTCCCCCTGGACTCCCTCGATCGCGTCGATGAGGAGCTGCACCACCGCCGTGCCGATGCGGCGCGGCTTGAGGGAGAGCGTGGTGATGGGCGGCTCGGTGTTGGCGTACACGGTGGACTCGCTGCAGCACACGAGCAGCAGGTCGTCGGGAACGCGCAGGCCGTAGCGGCGGGCCGCGGCGAGCAGGTCGGTGCCGTTCGGGTCGAACAGGCCGTAGACGGCGTCCGGGCGGTCGGGGCGGGCGAGGAGGCGGTCCGCGGCGACGGCGCCCGCGCACGGGTCGTGCGCCGGGTAGGCCTCGTACACCGGGTCCTGTCCGACGCGCTCGCACCAGCTCAGGTAGGCGGTGGTCGACAGGTGGGTGTACGTGTCCGTCGTGGTTCCGGTGAGCAGGCCGATCCGGCGGGCGCCGGCCTCGGCGAGGTGGTCGAGGATGCCGAGGACGGCGGCCTCGTGGTCGTTGTCGACCCAGGCGGTGACGGGCAGCGCGCCGGCCGGGCGCCCGTCGCTGACGACCGGTAATCCCTGGCGGACGAGCTCGCTCACCACCGGGTCCTGGTCGGAGGGATCGATGACGACCGTGCCGTCCAGGGCGACGTTCGACCACACGTCGTGGCGCGAGGTGGCGGGCAGGATGACGAGGGCGTAGCCGCGGGCGAGCGCGGCCGAGGTGGCGGCACGGGCCATCTCGGCGAAGTAGGCGAACTCGGTGAAGGTGAAAGGTTCATCCCCGTACGTGGTCACGGTCAGGCCGATGAGGCCCGACTTGCCGGTACGGAGCGTGCGGGCCGCGGCCGAGGGGCGGTACCCCAGCCGGTCGGCGACCTCGCGGACATGGCGTCGGGTGGCGTCCGGGAGCCGGCCCTTGCCGTTGAGGGCGTCGGAGACGGTCGTGATGGAGACCCCGGCGGCGGCGGCCACGTCTCTGATGCCCGCCCGGCCCGGCCGGCTGCCTCGCCGTGAGGTTCCCGCGCGGCTCACCTGGTGCTTCCCTGCTGCTGTCATGGCGAGCCGATAGTAGGGCTCCTGCGGTGGGGTAATGCGGACGCATATGCACGCGTTGACAGGCACGTTTCTGCATGATCATCAGCGGTCGGTTGCCTTGGAAACCCATCTCGTTAAACGATTCCATGGCAGGACGTGGTGCGGCGGCCCGTGTCGGCCTGTTGACCCACCGATGTCTCGAACAGGTCTCAACTCACCTGCATGGGGGATGCGCGCCACGGCGCGAGCCACCGGCGCGTAGATATATGTGTGACACGCCCCCCAATTCGTACGTGTTCGTATGCCGACGCCCCCGATGCCGGACCGAGGGGCCCGTCTGCGGTCCTTCCCCGGCCGATGGCCCCGACCCATACGCAGCAGCGCCGAATCCTCATAAGGTGAGCAGTATTGATGCCCGTGGTGGTCACGAGGAGGACTGCGGTGAGCGAGACGAGCCCGAAGCTGCGCGCCGAGCTGGACGGTATCCCCACCTACAAGCCGGGCAAGCCGGCTGCGGCCGACCGCCCGGCGACCTACAAGCTGTCCTCCAACGAGAACCCCTACCCGCCGCTTCCGGGTGTCATGGAGACGGTCACCGCGGCCGCCTGCACCTTCAATCGCTACCCGGACATGGCGTGCACGGCCCTGACGAACGAGCTGGCCGAGCGGTTCGGGGTGCCTGCCTCCCACGTGGCGACCGGCACCGGGTCCGTCGGCGTCGCCCAGCAGCTGATCCAGGCGACCAGCGGCCCGGGCGACGAGGTCGTCTACGCCTGGCGGTCCTTCGAGGCGTACCCGATCATCACGCAGATCAGCGGTGCCACCGCGGTGCAGGTGCCTCTGACCCCCGGTGACGTGCACGACCTGGAGGCGATGGCGGACGCCGTCACGGACCGCACCCGCCTGATCTTCGTGTGCAACCCCAACAACCCGACCGGGACCGTGGTGCGCCGGGCGGAGCTGGAACGATTCCTCGACCGGGTGCCCCGTGACGTACTGGTGGTGCTGGACGAGGCGTACCGGGAGTTCATCCGCGACCCGGAGGTGCCGGACGGCGTGACGCTGTACCGGGACCGGCCCAATGTCTGTGTCCTGCGCACCTTCTCCAAGGCCTACGGCCTGGCCGGGCTGCGCGTCGGTTTCGCGATCGCCCACGAGCCGGTGGCGGCGGCGCTGCGCAAGACAGCGGTGCCGTTCGGGGTGAGCCAGCTCGCGCAGGAGGCGGCCATCGCCTCGCTGCAGGCCGAGGACGAGCTGCTGGGACGCGTCGGTTCGCTGGTGTGCGAGCGCACGCGCGTGGTCTACGCGCTGCGGGCGCAGGGCTGGACGGTGCCCGAGACGCAGGCCAACTTCGTGTGGCTGCGGCTGGGGGAGCGCACGGCTGCCTTCGCGGTGGCGTGCGAGCAGGCAGGCGTCGTCGTGCGGCCCTTCCCGGGGGAGGGGGTGCGGGTGACGGTCGGTGAGACCGAGGCGAACGACATCTTCCTGAAGGTGGCGGAGGGCTTCCGCAGGCAAGCCGCCTGAACGACGGGGGGACGCGCCTCGGGAGTTCTCTTCCCGGGGTGTGCGTCCGCAGGCTTCGCGACCTGCGCTCGCGTGAGCGGCCGACGCGGGATTCGGACGAGTCCCCGTCGGCCGCTCGTGTGCTTTCTCAGGGCCGGATCAAGATCACCTGCTCTCGCGGGAGTGCCGGTCGACGAGGCGGTACCCCCCACCCCGCAACCTTCGAACGGCCATGCGTCATAATTGCTTGTGAATGTGAACGCGTTCACAAGCGCGTCCTTGTTCCTCCCGTGATGCGTGCTGCATCCGGGGCGAACCGGCCGTTGTGACCGCGGCGAGGTAAGGAGAGTGACGCGTGGACCTGGCACTGGCGCCGGAGACACTGGCGCGCTGGCAGTTCGGCATCACCACCGTCTACCACTTTCTGTTCGTCCCCCTGACGATCTCGTTGGCCGCCCTGACGGCCGGGCTGCAGACGGCCTGGGTGCGAACGGAGAAGGAGAGGTACCTCAGGGCGACCAAGTTCTGGGGCAAGCTCTTCCTGATCAACATCGCGATGGGTGTGGTCACCGGCATCGTGCAGGAGTTCCAGTTCGGCATGAACTGGTCGGACTACTCCCGCTTCGTCGGCGACATCTTCGGCGCACCGCTGGCCTTCGAGGCACTGATCGCGTTCTTCTTCGAGTCGACGTTCATCGGGCTGTGGATCTTCGGCTGGGACAAGCTGCCGAAGAAGGTTCACCTGGCCTGCATATGGATGGTGGCGATCGGCACGGTGCTGTCGGCGTACTTCATCCTCGCGGCCAACTCGTGGATGCAGCACCCCGTCGGCTACCGGATCAACCGGGCCAGGGGCCGCGCCGAGCTCACCGACTTCTGGGCCGTGCTGACCCAGAACACCGCGCTCAGCCAGGCCTTCCACACCCTGTCCGCGGCCTTCCTGACCGGCGGGGCGTTCATGGTCGGCATCGCCGCCTTCCACCTGGCCCGCAAAAAGCACGTGCGCGAGATGAAGACCTCGCTGCGACTCGGCCTGGTCACCGTCGTCATCGCCGGCCTGCTCACCGCCGTCAGCGGTGACGTCCTGGGCAAGGTGATGTTCAAGCAGCAGCCGATGAAGATGGCGGCCGCCGAGGCGCTGTGGGACGGACAGGACGGCGCGCCGTTCTCGATCTTCGCCTACGGCGACGTGGACAAGGGGCACAACAGCGTCGCCATCGAGGTTCCGGGCCTGCTGTCCTTCCTGGCCGACGACAACTTCACCTCGCACGTCCCCGGCATCAACGACGTCAACAAGGCCGAGCGGCAGAAGTACGGCCCCGGCGACTACCGACCCAACATCCCCGTCACCTTCTGGGGCTTCCGCTGGATGATCGGCTTCGGCATGGCGTCCGCCGCGCTGGGCGTGGCCGGACTGTGGCTGACCCGCAAGAAGTTCCTGCTGTCGCGGCATCTGCGGGTCGGTGACGAGGAGGTGCCGCACCTGGTCCTGTTCAGGAACAAGGCGCTCGGCCCGACACTCGCTCCCTGGTTCTGGCGCATCGCGGTCTGGACCCTGGCCTTCCCGCTGATCGCCAACTCCTGGGGCTGGATCTTCACCGAGATGGGCCGCCAGCCGTGGGTCGTGTACGGCGTGCTGCAGACGAGGGACGCGGTCTCCCCCGGTGTCTCCCAGGGTGAGGTGCTCACCTCGATGACCCTCTTCACGCTGCTCTACGCGATCCTCGCCGTCGTCGAGGTGAAGCTGCTCGTGAA
>NZ_JBSFNN010000006.1:74693-142622 GCF_053587115.1 Streptomyces sp. NPDC003697 | reverse complement strand
GAGTGGGGGTACCCCCTGCTCGAGCGGAGCCGAGAGCTTGGGGGAGCGTGCCGGGCGTCGCGACGGGGCGAACGTTGCCTGCCGCGGCACTAGCCGTGACCGGAGCCGGCCACCCGGGCACCGGCCTCCCGGGCATTCGCCTGCCGGACGCCGGCCGCGGGGTCGTCGGGCGTCCCGTCCAGCACCGCCCGCCAGCGTGCGACCGCCTCGGCGGTGACCGGTCCGTCCCAGCCGTCCGGCCGGGCCGCCCCGCCGATGTGGAAGGCGTCGATGCCGGCGGCCCGCAGCGCGGGCACGTGGTCGAGGCGCAGCCCGCCACCGACGAGGAGCTGCTGCCCGTACCCCGCCTCGCCGCTCCGCCCGGCCTCCGCGACCAGGGTGCGGAGCCCGTCGTCCACACCCGCCGCCGCCCCGGCCGTCAGATACGTGTCGAGGCCGGGCAGCCCGTCGAGCTGCTTGCGCAGGGCGTCCCGGTCGGCGGCCCGGTCGATCGCCCGGTGGAACGTCCACCGGCACCCCTGGAGCGCGGAGACGATCCGCTCGACGGCGGGCAGGTCCACCCCGCCCGCCTCGTCCAGGAACCCGAGCACGAACTCCCCGGCCCCGGCGGCGCGCAGCTCCCCGGCCGCCCCGACCAGCCGGTCCACGCCCTCGGCGCCGCCCGCGGCGAACCCGTCCGCCAGACGCAGCATCACCCGCAGCGGGAGGTCGACGGCGGCACGGATCGCCGCGAACGCCGCGGCCGACGGGGTGAGCCCGTCGGCCGCCATGTCGGTGACCAGTTCGAGGCGGTCCGCGCCTCCCGCCTGGGCGGCGACCGCGTCGCCCGTGTCGAGGGCGATCACCTCCAGGACTGCACGCGTGCTCATGGAACCCCTTTCCACGGTCTCCCCTGGGGCCTGACAGGTCTAGTCCAATCAGGGTACGCCGGTCGGGGTCCCGCGGGGGGAACGGTCACCCGAAGATGTTCAGCTCGTCCTCCTCCGCGCCCGCGAGCTCGTACTCCGCCCCGGCCGCGGGCAGCGGACGCCCGGCGCAGAGCCGCACAAGGGTGCCGGCGTCGCCGATGTAGCGCGCCGGAGGCCGTCCGCCGTCCACGTCGCCGAGGCGCAGCGGCTCGTCCAGGTCGTCCAGGTCGGCGTGCAGCGGCAGACGGCCCTCCGCACAGGTGACGTGGGCGAGCAGCGCGAGCGCGTACGGCAGCCCGGCGCCGGCGTACGCCCCCGGCTCACCCAGGGTCTCGCGCACGTCGCCGGCGTGCACCCACTCGCCGAGCGCGATCTTGTCCAGCGCCCCGCCGGCCTTCGCGATCACCGGCCCGGCCTCGGTCATCCCGCGCTCCAGCTCGTCCACGACACGCGCATTGCCCCACTCGGTACGCTCGGCGATGTCCCGGTCGTTGGACTCGGGTGAGAACACGCCCTGCTCGAACCGGTTCTCCACCACCCGCATCAACGCGGCGGAACAGTGCGCCAGCACGTCCCGCACCGTCCACCCCGGACAGGCGGCCACCGGCAGCGCGAAGTCCTCCTCGGCCCTGCCCCGCAGCAACGGAATCAGCGCGTCCCGCTCGACGGTCAGCAGCCGCCCGGGCAGCTCGGGGTCTCGTTCGTTCGGCACATCAGCAGGCGTCGTCATGGGGGCCACGCTAGTGCGGCACCGCGGCGCACGTCATGAACCGCCGCCCGCCGTCCGGCGGTCCGCTCTACGACGTGCTCGGCAGGCCCCCGTCGTCTGCCTGCTGCGCAGGAATCACGACCCCGGACGTTACGGGTTTCCCCGGCCCGAACATGAGGCTCGACGGCCGTGCCATCCGTCGGTCGGACACCACGACCCCACCGCGCCACTTGCCCACCGGGTCCTGGTACCGGAACTGAAGCTTCTTCAGCCGCGCCCCGAACTCCTCCCTCAGCGGCCGGTACGCGTCGTCGCAGTGCACGTTCCACGTCACATCGCTCAGGTAGGCATGACACACAATGGGGAGGGTGAGCCTCGTGTCACGCCCGTACGGTGACCAGCGACCACGTCCCTACACCGCGGGACAGGGACGGGCCCGCACCGGGAAGAATGGCCCCATGGCCGACACCGACGCCCTGCGTGCCCGTTTCGCCCGTGCCCTGGAAGGGGCCCGCGGCCCCGGGGGCGGTCCCGACCCCGCGCCGTACGCCGACAACCTGCTCGGCCGCTGGCAGGAGCCGCAGCGGCACTACCACGCGCTCGGGCACCTCACCTCGGTCCTGGACCACGTCGACGTGCTGGAGTCCTACGCCGACGACCCCGACGTGGTCCGGCTGGCGGCCTGGTTCCACGACGCGGTCTACCTGCCCGACCGGTCCGAGAACGAGGAGCGTTCCGCCCGGCTCGCCGAACGGGCGCTCGCCGAGGCCGGGGTCCGCCCGGAGAAGACCGAGGAGGTCGCCCGCCTGGTCCGCCTCACCGTCGGACACGACCCGGCCGGCGACGACCGCGACGGACAGGTGCTGTGCGACGCCGACCTGGCGGTCCTCGCCTCGCCGCCGTCGCTGTACGCCGCCTACACGGCCGCCGTCCGCAAGGAGTACCACTTCGTGCCGAACGAGGCCTTCCGCGCGGGCCGCGCCACCGTCCTGCGGCAACTCCTCGCCCTGCCGCAGCTGTTCAGGACGCCGTACGGGGCCTCGAAGTGGGAGGCGACGGCGCGCTACAACGTCGCCGCCGAGCTGGAAATGCTGTCGACCTGACGGACGGCTCCCGCCTACCCTGCCGCGTATGCGACCAATGGGCGGGGAACAAGTCGAGGAGGCCGTCGCGGGCGCCGTGGCGCTGCTGCGGACGGCGACGGACCGGGACTGGGACGGTGTGCGGGCCGGCGGGCTGGAGTGGAGCTGCCGCCGGACCGCCGAGCACGTCGCCGGCGCCCTGCTGGCCTACGCGGGACAGCTGGCCGGACGCGCGCAGCGGGCCTACGTCCCCTTCGAGATCACCCTGGACGAGGGCACCGGCCCCGCGGACGTCCTGGACGTGCTCGGGACGACCGGCGCCCTGCTCTCCGCGACGCTGCGCACCAGCCCGCGCGAGCTGCGTGCCTTCCACCCGTTCCCGTTCGGCAGCGCGAACCGCGAGGGGTTCGCCGCGATGGGCGTCACCGAGGTGCTGCTGCACACGCACGACATCGCCGAGGGCCTGGGCCTGGCCTACGAGCCGCCCGCCGAGCTCGCCGAGGACGTCCTCGCCCGGATCTTCCCGCAGGTCCCGCCCGGCCCGGCCCCCTGGCCCACCCTGCTGTGGGCGACCGGCCGCGGTGAGCTGCCCGGCCGCGCCCCGGTCACCGAGTGGCGCTGGCAGAACAACCTCGTCATCGAGGCCGGACGCCTCACCCTGCAGGGCGTCACCCCCGCGGCGGCCGACGATCTGCGGCTGGGCGGCGACGGCGGCTTCCTGTGGATCGACACCGGCCCGTGCGAAGGCACGCGCGCGGCGGCGGGGATGACGCTGAAGGCGTACGAGGAGGGCACGCACCGCCCCGACTGGGGGATGTTCGTGCTCGTCCGCCGGGAGGACGGCCGCGCGGTCGGCGGGATGGGCTTCCACTCCGCCCCGGACGCGACGGGCCGCGTCGAGGTCGGCTACGACCTGGCGGAGGCCGCCCGCGGCCACGGATACGCCACCGAGGCCCTGCGCGCGCTGTCCGAGTGGGCGCTGGCCCGGGACGAGGTACGGGTGGTGTGCGCGAACGTCGCCGCGGACAACACCCCGTCGCAGGGCGTGCTGGCGCGCGCCGGGTTCGCACGGGCCGGCGGGAACGCCGAGGAGATCACCTACGAGCTGCGGCGCTGAGGGCCGCCGCGCCCTCCCCTCCGCCCCGGGGTCACGTCGCCCCGCACGGCCGGCGCGCCGTCCGGCGCCTACTCGCAGCCCCGCCGCACGAGCCCCTTGCGGCGGCGCAGCCCGGAGGCGTGCAGCAGCCGCACGACCTCCCGGCTGCTGACCTCCACCGCCCCGGCCGCCACCGCGTCGGCGTACCGGTGGGACGGCAGGTCGTAGTGGTCGCGTTCGAAGGCCCGCCGGGGCACGCCCAACGCCTCGGCGAAGGCGTGCAGTTCGGTGTAGGAGTCGTCGCTGACGAGGTGGGACCACAGGCGGCCGTGCCCGGGCCAGGTCGGCGGGTCGATGTAGACCGTCACGGCGTCACCGCGGCGCACCCGCCCCTCACGGCGACCGTCACGACGACGGCTCCCCTGGCAGCGCCTGCCCGAGCAAGCCGACCGGAGCCACCTTCACCCCCGCCTGGGAGCACACCCAGTGCGGGTCGGGGCCCAGCTCGGGCTCGACGTCCAGCGCGTGCGGGTCGCCCGAGGCGCACACCGGGCACAGCGGCCAGCGGCCGTACCGCTCCAGGAGCGCGTCCTGCACGTCCTGCGCGACCAGACCGGCGACGAAGGCCGCGCCCTCCGGCCACTGCTCGACCCACCAGCGGCGCCCGGCGACGGAGGCCTCCACGAGGGACACCACGTCGGCCTCGGCGACCCTGCCCGCGACCAGGTCGGCGAGCACGAGGGCGCGAGCGGCGTGCAGCGCCTGTTCCAGGGGGCTGATGGCTTCCATGTCCCCATTGTGCGCACTCTTGACCGCACGTCCGAATAGAAAATATCTTTCATCATGTGACCCAGGACGTGAAGGAAATTTTCGCACCCGGGAGCGGGGCCGGCAGCGCACCGCCCGCGCCCGCCGCCCTCGCCGCCAAGGTCCGCACCCTGGCGCCGTCGATGACCCGCTCCATGCAACGGGTCGCCGAGGCCGTCGCGGGCGACCCGGCCGGCTGCGCGGCCCTCACGGTCACCGGCCTCGCCGAGCTCACCGGCACCAGTGAGGCGACCGTCGTGCGCACCGCCCGCCTGCTGGGCTATCCGGGTTACCGCGACCTGCGCCTGGCCCTCGCCGGGCTCGCCGCCCAGCAGCAGTCCGGCCGGGCGCCGGCCATCACGACCGACATCGCGGTGGACGACCCCATCGCCGACGTCGTCGCCAAGCTCGCCTACGACGAGCAGCAGACCCTCGCCGACACCGCCGCCGCACTGGACACGGTGCAGCTCGGCGCGGCCGTCACCGCGCTCGCCACCGCCCGCCGCACCGACGTGTACGGCGTAGGCGCCTCCGCCCTGGTCGCCCAGGACCTCACCCAGAAGCTGCTGCGCATAGGGCTGATAGCCCACGCGCACAGCGACCCGCACCTCGCCGTCACCAACGCGGTGCAGCTCCGCGCCGGCGACGTGGCGATCGCGATCACCCACTCCGGGTCCACCGGCGACGTCATCGAGCCCCTCCGGGCCGCCTTCGAGCGGGGCGCCACCACGATCGCGGTGACCGGCCGGCCGAACGCGCCCGTCACGCAGTACGCCGACCACGTGCTGACCACCTCCACGGCGCGCGAGAGCGAACTGCGCCCGGCGGCGATGTCGTCACGCACCGGTCAGCTGCTCGTCGTGGACTGCCTGTTCGTGGGTGTGGCCCAGCGGACGTACGAGACGGCGGCACCCGCGCTGGCCGCGTCGTACGAGGCCCTGGCCCACCGCCACCGCAGCGCCGCGCGGTAGACCGCAGGACCGCGCGGTGGACCACAGGGCCACCGCTCGGTGGCCCGGCGGCGCCGTGCGGCGGACCGCGGGACCCGGCCCGCCGGGCGAGCCGCGGGCCGTCCGCGCCGCGCGACGCCCCGACCCGGGCCGTCGCGTCACCCCCCACCGAAAGCACCGGACAGCACCGGAGAGAGCCGCTGCCATGACCTTCACGCCCCACTACCGGGAACTGCGTGCCGAGTTGGAGACGCTGACCACGGAGGCGTTCCGCCCCGAGTTCTCCGACATCGACCGGCTGCCCACCCTCGACATCGCCCGGCTCATGAACGCCGAGGACGCGACCGTGCCCGCCGCCGTCGCCGAGCGGCTGCCGCAGATCGCCGCCGCGATCGACGCCGTGGCGGAGCGGATGGCACGCGGCGGCCGGCTGCTCTACGCCGGCGCCGGCACCGCCGGCCGTCTCGGCGTCCTGGACGCCTCCGAGTGCCCGCCCACCTTCAACACGGACCCCGCGCAGGTCGTCGGGCTGATCGCGGGCGGCGCCCAGGCCATGGTCACCTCGGTGGAGGGCGCGGAGGACTCCGGGGAACTGGCGGTCGAGGACCTCGACGCGCTCCGCCTCACCCCCGACGACACGGTGGTCGGCGTCTCCGCCTCCGGCCGCACCCCGTACGCCATCCGCGCGGTGGAACACGCCCGGCGGCTGGGCGCACTCACGATCGGACTGGCCTGCAACGCCGGCAGCGCGCTGGCGGCCGCCGCCGAACACGGCATCGAGATCGTCACCGGCCCGGAGCTGCTCACCGGCTCGACCCGGCTGAAGGCGGGCACGGCGCAGAAGCTGGTCCTCAACATGCTGTCGACGATCACGATGATCCGCCTGGGCAAGACCTACGGGAACCTGATGGTCGACGTGCGGGCCTCGAACGACAAGCTGCGCGCCCGCTCCCGCCACATCGTCGCCCTGGCCACGGGCGCGCCGGACGACGAGATCGAGCAGGCCCTCGCCGCCACCGACGGCGAGGTGAAGGAGGCGATCCTGACGCTTCTGGCCGGGGTCGACGGCCCGACGGCCGCACGGCTGCTCGCCGAGTCGCACGGCCATCTGCGCGCGGCCCTGTCGGCGGCGGGAGACCCGGCGGGGGACTGACCGGCGGGCCGCACGGACAGCCCGGCGGCCGATTTCACTCCCGGGTGAGTGCCGCTATACTCGATCTTGAGCTGGTCGGCAGAACCCCTGCTGTCCGGTCCGGCGTTGGTGGTCCAAGGAAAGACGCCCCGCTTCCTGCGGGGAGATGCAGGTGCAAGGCCTGCCCGGCGCTCGAACACGAAGCCCGCCCCGGCACCCGGGGCGGGCTTCGCCGTGTGTGCCCTCCCGGCCCCGGGTGCCCGGTGGAACCCGGGGCCGGGCCGGCCGCGCCGCCCGGCGGGACCGGCTGCCGGACCGGCCGGACGGCATCTCCCGGAGGCCGGCGTCCGGCGCGGGGGCGGCCCCGGAGGGGTGCGGGGCGGCCCCGGACGCGTGCGGGGGCCGGGGCAGGGCGCAGACTGGCACCATGAACCACGCCCAGCTCACCGCCCTCGGCCGCGCCCTGCGTCTCCTCGGGGAGCACGGCGAGGCCCTCGGCACCGACACGCCCGACGCCAGACTGCACGAGATCAAGGGCGATCTGCGGCGCGCGCTCGACCTGCTGGAGGAGAGCGTCAGCACCGCCGCCCCCGCCACCCGGTGCCCCGAACACCCGAACGGGCCCGTCGACGAGGCCGCACCCGACCTGTGCCTGCTGTGCGAGACCCGGCGCCGGGCCGCCCGCCGGTCCGAACTCAACGACTCCTACCCGGCGTACGCCCGGCCGGCCGAGCCGGCCGCCGCCGTCCCGTCCCGGTACGGCGTGCGTGAGGACCGTCCGCAGCCCCAGCAACGCTGGCTCCCGGAGCAGTGGAACGGACGGGAGTGGCAGCTGTGCGGCACCCCGCGACGCGACCGGCAGGAGGCCGAGCAGTACCTCGCGGCACAGCGCCGCGCCCCGCGGGCCGCCATGGCGTACCGGCTGGTGCACGAGTTCACCGACTACGAGGTGGTGCGCATGTGGGGCACGCCCGTGCGGGTCGACGTCGAGCCGATGGGCGGCATGTAGCCCGCAGGCCGCCCGCGCCCCCGCCGAACGCCGACGGCGCCTCCCGACAGGGAGGCGCCGACCGGGGTTCCGCCGTCGTCCGGCGACGTTCAGCTGAGCGTCTGCAGCGCCGACGCCTCGTACGGCTTCAGCTCGTCGAAGCGGTTGCCGAGGACCTTCGCCGCCCACTCCGGGTCCTGCAGCAGCGCACGGCCCACCGCGACCATGTCGAACTCCTCGCGCTCCAGCCGGTCCAGCAGGTTGTCCAGGCTGCCCACAGAGGCGCCCTCGCCCTGGAACGCCTTGAGGAAGTCGCCGCCGTCCAGGCCGACGGATCCCACCGAGATGACCTGCTTGCCCGTCAGCTTCTTGGTCCAGCCGGCGAGGTTGAGGTCCGAGCCCTCGAACTCCGGGAGCCAGTAGCGGCGCGTGGAGGCATGGAATACGTCCACACCGGCCGCCGCCAGCGGGGTCAGAAGGGCCTCCAGCTCCTCCGGGGACTCGGCGAGCCGGGCGTCGTACGCCTCCTGCTTCCACTGCGAGTAGCGGAAGATCACCGGGAACTCGGGCGAGACCGCCTCGCGGACGGCCGCCACCAGCTCGGCCGCGAACCTCGTGCGGGCCACCGCGTCGCCGCCGTAGGCGTCCGTACGGCGGTTGGTGCCCGCCCACAGGAACTGGTCGACCAGGTAGCCGTGGGCGCCGTGCAGCTCCACGCCGTCGAAGCCGATGCGCTCGGCGGCGGCGGCCGCCTCGGCGAACGCGCCGATGACGTCGTCGATGTCCCGCTGCGTCATGGCCTTGCCCGTGCCCGCGGTGCCGTCGACGCGCAGCCCGGAGGGGCCGACGGCAGGCGCGTCCGGGAACGGCCCCCGGCCCTGCTCGCGGACCATGCCGATGTGCCAGAGCTGCGGCACGATCGTGCCGCCGGCGGCGTGCACGGCCTCGGCGACCTTCGCCCAGCCCGCCAGCTGCTCCTCCCCGTGGAAGCGCGGCACACGCCCGCTGCCGCCGGCGGACTCGTGCCCGACGTAGGTGCCCTCGGTGACGATCAGGCCCACACCCGCGGCGGCGCGCCGGGCGTAGTACGACACCACGTCCTCGCCGGGCACGCCGCCCGGGGAGAACATGCGCGTCATCGGCGCCATCGCGATCCGGTTGGGGACGGTCAGGCCGTTCAGCACGACGGGACGGGAGAGGATCTCGGCCGCGCGGGAGGCGGACGCTGAGGCGTTGGCAGTCACGTGAGGGGCTCCTCGGTCGGGGTCGGGGGCAGGATACCGGATGGTATGTGCATGCGCATCGAAGGTCGTCACTGCCACAACCCCTCCGCCCCGCCGCGGCATTCCACCCCGCGCGGCGCCCCGCCTGTGATCCCGGACACGCCCGAGGGCGGCACCCCCTGTCTCCAGGGGGTGCCGCCCTCGGTACGTGGGACGGTCGACCGGCCGGGGCCGATCAGAAGTCCATGTCACCGCCCGGCATGCCGCCGCCGGCCGGAGCGGCGGCCTTCTCCGGCTTGTCGGCGATGACGGCCTCGGTGGTGAGGAACAGCGCGGCGATGGAGGCGGCGTTCTGCAGCGCGGAACGGGTCACCTTCGCCGGGTCGATGATGCCCTCGGCCACCAGGTCGACGTACTCGCCGGTCGCGGCGTTGAGGCCGTGACCCGGGGTCAGGTTGCGCACCTTCTCCACCACGACGCCGCCCTCGAGGCCGGCGTTGACGGCGATCTGCTTCAGCGGGGCCTCGAGCGCGAGCTTCACAGCCTGGGCGCCGGTCGCCTCGTCACCCTCGAGCTCCAGCTTCTCGAAGACCTGGGAGGCCTGCAGCAGGGCCACGCCACCACCGGCGACGATGCCCTCCTCGACGGCGGCCTTCGCATTGCGGACGGCGTCCTCGATGCGGTGCTTGCGCTCCTTGAGCTCCACCTCGGTGGCGGCACCGGCCTTGATGACCGCGACACCGCCGGCGAGCTTCGCCAGGCGCTCCTGCAGCTTCTCGCGGTCGTAGTCGGAGTCGCTGTTCTCGATCTCGGCGCGGATCTGGTTCACGCGGCCCGCGACCTGCTCGGGGGAGCCGGCACCGTCGATGATCGTGGTCTCGTCCTTGGTGACGACGACCTTGCGGGCGCGGCCCAGGAGGTCCAGGGACGCGTTCTCCAGCTTGAGGCCGACCTCCTCGGAGATGACCTCGCCGCCCGTGAGGATGGCGATGTCGCCGAGCATGGCCTTGCGGCGGTCGCCGAAGCCCGGGGCCTTGACGGCGACGGACTTGAAGGTGCCGCGGATCTTGTTGACGACCAGGGTCGACAGGGCCTCGCCCTCGACGTCCTCGGCGATGATCAGCAGCGGCTTGCCGGACTGCATGACCTTCTCCAGCAGCGGGAGCAGGTCCTTGACCGAGGAGATCTTGGAGTTGGCGATGAGGATGTAGGGGTCCTCGAGCGTCGCCTCCATGCGCTCCATGTCGGTCGCGAAGTAGGCCGAGATGTAGCCCTTGTCGAAGCGCATGCCCTCGGTGAGCTCGAGCTCAAGACCGAAGGTCTGCGACTCCTCGACGGTGATGACGCCTTCCTTGCCGACCTTGTCCATCGCCTCGGCGATGAGCTCGCCGATCTGGGTGTCGGCGGCGGAGATGGAGGCGGTGGAGGCGATCTGCTCCTTGGTCTCGACCTCCTTGGCCTGGTCGAGCAGGGCGGCGGAGACGGCCTCGACGGCCCTCTCGATACCGCGCTTCAGCGCCATCGGGTTGGCACCGGCGGCGACGTTGCGCAGGCCCTCCTTGACCAGGGCCTGGGCGAGAACGGTCGCGGTGGTCGTACCGTCGCCGGCGACGTCGTCCGTCTTCTTGGCGACTTCCTTGACCAGCTCGGCGCCGATCTTCTCGTACGGGTCCTCGAGCTCGATCTCCTTGGCGATGGAGACGCCGTCGTTGGTGATCGTGGGGGCGCCCCACTTCTTCTCGAGGACGACGTTGCGGCCCTTGGGGCCGAGGGTCACCTTGACGGCGTCCGCGAGCTGGTTCATGCCGCGCTCGAGGCCGCGCCGCGCCTCCTCGTCGAACGCGATGATCTTGGCCATGTGAAGTGGTCCCTCCAGGACTGGGGGTGATTACTTCGGACCGCGCCCGCGCCCGCGACGGACGGCCCCGACCGGAGGTTCCCTGCCCCACCCGGCCCGTGGCCTCACCGACCCGGTCCTCGTTGTCACTCTCACCTTCAGAGTGCTAACGCAATGATTAGCACTCGGCCCCTGCGAGTGCAAGCGCCCCCGGGGGGTCCGCGGACGACTCAGCCGGGCGCGAACACGGGTGCGCCCCTGTGGCGGCACCGGGCACACGGGGCGGCCTGGGGGGCACCGGGTCCGGCACCGGGTCCGCGGATCCGCCGCGGGCGGCCGGCCCGGCGACCGCCGGCCGCCCCGCCCCCTGCGAACCCGTCCGCCGACCCACCTGCGAACCCGCCTCCGGGCGCGCCGAAGGGCCCGCGCCCCAGCGGGGACACGGGCCCTTCGAGAAGAACGTCGCTCGTGGTGGTCGCGCGATTCAGGCCGTGACGCGGACCATGTCCGCCTGCGGGCCCTTCTGGCCCTGCGAGATCTCGAACTCGACCCGCTGGCCCTCTTCCAGCGTGCGGTAGCCGTCCATCTGGATCGCGCTGTAGTGGACGAAGACGTCCGCACCACCGTCGACCGCGATGAAGCCGTACCCCTTCTCCGCGTTGAACCACTTGACGGTGCCCTGAGCCATGCCTAACTCCCCTATTACTGGCCCTTGCACAGATCCACACTTCGCGGATCCGGGTCAGACCTCACCCCCCATGGATTGGGGGCGTGCGCCGGAACGCGTCGACCGCGGCTGAATGTATCTGTCCAACTGCCGTCTGCAACAGGTCATCCGGACGAGAATTCCGGACGACCGGACGCCGGGAATATGACGACAATTCGCCTGAATTCAGGGCAAGTCGGGCCCCACAAACAGAACAAAAGCCGCGGAAAAGGCCCGGACTTTGGCTACTTCTTGTCGGGCGTGCGGCAGGAATGAAAGGCGTCCGGTGCGCGGACCGGAGACGCGTTCCCCAACTCTACCGCGCTCAATCACACGGAATTGCCCCCTCCGTTTCTCTCACGGAGGGGGCAATGCGGCATACGCGCGGTGACGGGCGTTACCGAGGGTAATGATCAGCCTCCGGCGACGGCCGGGATGATGGACACGCCCGCGCCGTCGGGGGTGGCGGTCTGCAGGCCCTGCTCGAACCGGACGTCGTCGTCGTTGACGTAGACGTTGACGAAGCGGCGCAGCTTGCCCTGGTCGTCCAGCACCCGGGCGGCGATGCCGGTGTGGTTCTTCTCCAGGTGCTCGATGACCTCGGCGAGGGTGGCGCCCTCGGCCGTCACCTCGGCCCGGCCGCCGGTGTAGGTGCGCAGGATGGTCGGGATGCGAACGGTCACGCTCATGCGAGGCCAGCCTCTCGGAAGGAGTCCAGGGTCGGGCGGATGGTCGCGGTCGGGCCCGTGCCCGCCACCGCGTCCAGGGTCTTCAGGCCGTCACCGGTGTTGAGGACGACCGTCGTCAGGGCCGGGTCGAGGACGCCCGCCTCGATCAGCTTCTTCGTCACGCCGACGGTCACGCCGCCCGCCGTCTCCGCGAAGATTCCCTCGGTGCGCGCCAGCTGCCGGATGGCGTCGACGACCTGATCGTCGTTCACGTCCTCCACGGCGCCGCCGGTGCGGCGCGCGATGTCGAGGACGTAGGGGCCGTCGGCCGGGTTGCCGATCGCCAGCGACTTGGCGATGGTGTTCGGCTTCTGCGGGCGGACGACGTCGTGGCCGGCCTTGAAGGCGGTGGACACCGGCGAGCAGCCCTCGGCCTGGGCGCCGAAGATCCGGTACGGCCGGTCCTCGACCAGCCCGAGCCGGACCAGCTCCTGCAGGCCCTTGTCGATCTTCGTGAGCTGGGAGCCGGAGGCGATCGGGACGACGATCTGGTCGGGCAGCCGCCAGCCGAGCTGCTCGCAGATCTCGTAGGCCAGCGTCTTGGAGCCCTCGGCGTAGTACGGCCGCAGGTTGACGTTGACGAAGCCCCAGCCCTCACCGGCCGGGTCGCCGATCAGCTCGGAGCAGAAGCGGTTCACGTCGTCGTAGTTGCCCTCGATGCCGACGAGCTCGCCGCCGTAGATCGCGGCCATGACGACCTTGCCCTGCTCCAGGTCGTGCGGGATGAACACGCAGGAGCGGAAACCGGCCCGGGCGGCCGCGGCGCCGACGGCGCCGGCCAGATTGCCGGTGGAGGAGCAGGACAGGGTGGTGAAGCCGAAGGCGCGGGCGGCCTCCAGGGCCTGCGCGACGACGCGGTCCTTGAAGGAGTGCGTCGGGTTGCCGGAGTCGTCCTTGACGTACAGCCCGCCGGTCACGCCGAGTTCACGGGCGAGGTGGTCGGCCTTGACGAGCTTGGTCCAGCCCGGGTTCAGGTTCGGCTTGGTCGCCACGTCCGCGGGGACCGGCAGCAGCGGCGCGTAGCGCCAGATGTTCGCGGGACCCGCCTCGATCCGCCTGCGCAGCTCCTCGGTCTCGTAGGCCGAGAAGTCGTAGGCGATCTCCAGCGGGCCGAAACACTCCTCGCACGCGAAGACCGGTCCGAGGGGGACACGGTGACCGCACTCGCGACAGCTCAGGGCCGCGGCGGGGCCGAGGTCGACGGTGGATCCGGTGCTGCTTGCAACAGTCTGCACAGCCATGTGAGGCGAGGCCCTTTCTCCTCATCTTCCTCACGACGCATCTCGCCGTGAGACGGATTTGGCACCTTCCCTAGCCGGGAGCCTCGCGGAGACGATCCTGCACGCACAGCGATCGTCACGAGAACCGGCTGGAGGGTTGCCGGGGCTTCATCGGGCCGTGTCCCTCTGCCCCTCTGGATGAGCGGTATGTGATTGTCGGCGCGCGGCGGCCCCCCGACATGCGACGGTCACGCGCGTTGTTCAAGACTGTAACCGAAGGCCAGGACAGTTCAGAGAAACGTCCGAACCGCGAGACGGGTCACGGACCGAGCGTTCCGTCACCGTGATCCGAGGCATCAGTGAGGGAGCCGCCGACCATGCTGGAAGAAGTCGAGCGCTGGCTCAGGACCCGCTCCTGGTCCGTCACCGATCGTCCGCTGCACAGCCTCCTGGCCGCGAAACGCGCCGGCGGGTCGTCGGTCAGCGTGGTGCTGCCCGCCCTCAACGAGGAGGAGACGGTCGGCGACATCGTCGCCGCCGTCCGCCGCGACCTCGTGGTGCAGGCCCCGCTCGTCGACGAGATCGTCGTGGTCGACTCGGGCTCCACCGACCGCACTTCCGAGGTCGCCGCCGCCGCGGGCGCCCGGGTCGTCCACCGCGACGGGATACTGCGGCGCATCCCCGCCGTGCCCGGCAAGGGCGAGGTGCTGTGGCGCTCGCTGCTCGTCACCAAGGGGGACATCGTCTGCTTCGTCGACGCGGACCTGCGGGAGTTCTCCTCCGACTTCGTCACCGGGATCGTCGGCCCGCTGCTCACCGACCCCGGCGTCGACCTGGTCAAGGCGATGTACGACCGCCCGCTGGCCCTGGCCGGCCAGGAGGCGAACAGCGTGCCGGCCGGGCAGGGCGGACGCGTCACGGAGCTGATGGCCCGGCCGCTGCTCAACATGCACTGGCCGCAGCTGGCCGGCTTCGTGCAGCCGCTCGGCGGCGAGTACGCGGCCCGTCGCTCGCTGCTGGAACGGCTGCCGTTCCCCGTCGGCTACGGGGTCGAGCTCGGCATGCTCGTCGACGCGCTCCACCTGGTGGGGCTGGACGCCCTCGCCCAGGTCGACGTCGGCGTGCGGCTCCACCGCCACCAGGACGGGCAGGCGCTGGGCCGCATGGCCGCCGCGATCTACCGCACCGCGCAACTGCGCCTGGCGCGCGGCCATCTGGTCCGCCCGTCCCTGACCCAGTTCGAGCGGGTCGAGCACGGCTTCGCACCACGGACGTACGCGGTGGACACCGAGGAGCGGCCGCCGATGGTCGAGGTCGCCGAGTACGCGTCCCGGAGAGTGGCGTGAAAACCGCCGCCGCCTCCTGTTCGGCCGGTACGAACCGGAACCGTACGTTTGAGCGTTTCCGGGCCGGGCTAGGTTGAGGCGTATGGCTTCAATGCACGGTGCCGAGGTGCTGGTCGCGTCCAATCGCGGCCCGGTTTCGTACGAGCTGCGCGAGGACGGCTCGCTGCACGCCCGACGCGGAGGCGGAGGGCTGGTCTCGGGGCTGTCGGCGATCGGGCCCGAGGCGGGCGCGGTGTGGGTGTGCGCCGCCCTGAGCGACGCCGACCGCGAGGCGGCACGCCGCTTCGAGGGCGGCCGCCGGCTGCCGGCCGACGCGACCGGCGGCCAGCAGGTCCGCATGCTCGACATCGACGCCGACGCCTTCGCCGACGCCTACAACGGCATCGCCAACTCGGTGCTGTGGTTCGTCCACCACATGCTGTACCAGACGCCACTCGAACCGGTGTTCGACGCGGAGTTCCGCCGCCAGTGGGCCTCCTACGAGGCCTACAACCGGGCCTTCGCCCAGGCGCTGGCCGAGGAGGCGTCCGAGGGCGCGGCGGTCGTCGTCCAGGACTACCACCTCACCCTGGTACCGGGGATGCTCCGCGATCTGCGCCCCGACCTGCGCATCGGCCACTTCTCCCACACGCCGTGGGCGCCCGTCGACTACTTCCGCATGCTGCCGGACGACATCGCCGAGCAGGTGCTGCGCGGCATGCTGGGCGCCGACCGGCTGGGCTTCCTCACCCGGCGGTGGGCGGACGCGTTCACCGGCTGCTGCGAGGAGATCGTCGGCGGGCTGTGGGACACGCGGGTGGGCGTGCACGGACTGGGCGCCGACGCCGCGTACCTGCGGGAGCGCTCGCACCGGACCGACGTCGAGGAGCGGATGACGGCGCTGAGCGAGGAGATCGGCACCGGGCCCGACGGCGCGCCGCGCAGGACGATCGTTCGGGTCGACCGGACCGAGCTGTCGAAGAACATCGTGCGCGGCCTGCTGGCCTACCGCCGGCTGCTGGAGGACCACCCCGAGTGGCGCGAGCGGGTCGTCCACGTGGCCTTCGCCTACCCCTCCCGCCAGGACCTCGCCGTCTACCGCGCGTACACGGCCGAGGTGCGGCGGCTCGCGGAGGAGATCAACGAACGGTACGGCACGCCCGGGTGGACGCCCGTCGTCCTGCACGTCAGGGACGACTTCGCCCGCTCGCTGGCCGCCTACCGGCTGGCGGACGTGGCACTGGTGAACCCGATCCGGGACGGCATGAACCTGGTCGCCAAGGAGGTGCCGGTCGTGTCGGACGCGGGCTGCGCGCTGGTGCTGTCCCGGGAGGCCGGGGCGTACGCGGAGCTGGGCGAGGACGCGATCGTCGTCAACCCGTACGACGTGGTCGGGACGGCGGAGGCGCTGCACGAGGCGCTGCGGATGCCGGAGCACGAGCGGGCGGAGCGCTCGAAGCGACTGGCGGCGGCCGCGACGGCGCTCCCGCCGGCCCAGTGGTTCCTGGACCAGCTCGACGAACTGAACGCCCGCCCCGCCTGACGCCGCCCACCGGACCGACCGGGCCCCGGCACACCCGGGGCCCGGTCGGTCCCGTCATGCCCGGCACACCCGGGGCCCGGTCGGTCCCGTCATGCCCGGCGCACCCGGGCCCGCCGCCCGGCCCGCCCTGTCGGCACACCCGGGGCCGGTGCGGCCGGGAGCGGGACGGCGCTCGGTCGGTCGGAGCCGTGCCCGCGCCCGGTGTGGCCGGGAGCGGGACGGCGGTCTCAGGGCAGCCGCTCCGCCAAGGCCCTCAGCAGCTCCACCACGCCCGCCGGGCCGTCCACCACCAGGTCCGCCCGGTCCGCCAGCTCCGTCACCTCGGTGCTGCCGCTGCACACCAGGACGCCCGGCACGCCGTCCGCGCGGAGGGTGTCGACGGCGGCGTAGGCGGGCAGGTCCCCGAGGTCGTCGCCGGCGTAGAGGACGGAGCCGGCGCCGACGCGGCGGACGTACTCCGACAGCGCCACCCCCTTGTCCACACCCGGCGGGCGGAGCTCCAGGACCAGCCGGCCCGGCTCCAGGACCAGCCCGTGCCGGTCGGCGAGGCCGGCGAGGGGCTCGCGGAGCAGCTCGAACGCGGCCTGCGGGTCCTCGGCGCGGCGCGTGTGGACGGCGACGGCCCGGCCCTTCTCCTCGATCCAGGTGCCCTGCCAGGCGCCGACCCGGTCCAGGAGACCGGGCAGCTCGGCGCGGGCGGCGGCGACGCCGGGGTGCGGGGGCGGCGCGACGATCTCGCCGGTCGCGGCCTCCCAGCGCTCGGCACCGTAGTGGCCGAGAACGACGAGGTGCTCCAGACCGGGCACGCCCGCGAAGCCGCCGTAGCGCACCGCGACCCCGGCCGGGCGGCCGGTGACCACCGCGACGGCGCCCACCTTCGGGGCGAGCGCTGCCAGCGCGGGGACCGCGTCCGGGTGCGCCCGGGCCTGGTCCGGGTCCGGCACGATCGGGGCGAGGGTCCCGTCGAAGTCGAGCGCGATCAGCGCCTTGCCGGGCTGCGCGAGCATCGCGTCGAGCCCGTCCCGGCCGGCCTGCGTGGCGGGCGTCGGCAGGAGGTGCCTGGGGTTGGTCGAGTCCGTGTCGTGGCTGCCCATACGGCGAACCTATCCAGCGCGCCCCGACCGCACGCCTGCCCGAAGGGCCTGTCGTCCCGAACGGCACGACGGGAACGCCGACAGCCCACCGCGACCGGCGACGGCCACGACGGCGCGGGCCGGTCGCCCCGCGCCGCTGCCAGGCGCCGACCCGGTCCCGGAGACCGGGCAGCTCGGCGCGGGCGGCGGCGACACCGGGGGACGGAGGCGGCAGCCCCGGGAACGGTCACCGGTCGCGCGCCGGGTGCCGGCGCCGCGTGCGGCACCCGCGGCTCACCGCTCCCCGCGCCGCCTCTCCCGTACCCGCCGCAGCCGGTTCACCGTGACCGGATCGTGCGCCAGCGCCCGTGTGTCGTCGAGGAGGGCGTTGAGCAGCTGGTAGTAGCGCACGGGGGACAGCCCGAGCTCCTCACGGATCGCCCGCTCCTTCGCGCCGGGCCCGGCGAAACCGCGGCGCTCCAGCGCGAGGATGTCCCGTTCCCTGCCGCCGAGCCGCTCCTGGTCGTCCATACCGGCACGGTAACCCCGGCCACCGACACCACGGCGGGTCACCGCCCGGCCGCACCCGCGCCCGCGGGGCCGCTGCCGACCGCGACCCGGAAGGGCGGCGGGCGGAGGCGTTCGCCTACTCGGCCGCGCTGTCCGCTGCGGACGCCGTCGCCTGGAGCCGTCCGAGGACCGCCGAGGGGCTGCCGTCCGGGGCGACCGCCTGCCCGATCGTCTTCTTGATGTCCGCGCTCACCCGCCCCCACGACGTCTTGCCGACCGGGTAGAGGTGGGCGACCGGCAGCTCCTCCAGGAACGGCCGGAGCTTACTGTCCCGCTCCGCCTGAGCCATGGCCTCGGACGCGGACTCGGTGACGGGCAGCAGGTCGTACTCGCGGGAGAAGTCCAGGACGTTCTTCTCGCTGTAGACGAAGTCGAGGAAGTCGCCGACCTCGTCGCGGTGGCCGTTCTTCTTGAACGCCGCCATCCAGTCCGTGACGCCCATGGTCGTCTTGGGCGTGCCGTCGCGGCCCGGCATCGGCACCGTGCCGAACTTCACGCCCTTCTTCGCCGCCTGCTGTATCAGCGTCGGGTGGCCGTTGAGCATGCCGACGTCGCCGGCGGCGAACGCGGCGAACGCGTCCGCGCGATTGAGTTCGCCGGGCTTCACCGGCCCCGTGAGCCCCTTGCCGACCAGCTCGTCCTTGAGCCAGGTGAAGGTCTGGACGTTCCGCTCGGAGTCCAGGGTGTAGGTGCCGATGTCGTCGGTGTAGCCGCCCCCGCCGCCGAGCAGCCACTGCATCGTCTCAGCCTGTGCCTCCTCCGGCCCGAGGGGCAGCGCGTAGGGGTACTTCACGCCCTCGGCCTTCAGTGCCCGGGCCGCGGCCGCCAGCCCGCTCCACGTCTTGGGCGGGGTGACGCCGGCCTTGGCGAAGAGGGTCTTGTTGTAGAACAGGACGCGCGTGGAGGCCGCGAACGGGATGCCGTACTGCGTGTGCCGCACCTGCCCGGCGTCCGAGAGCTGGCCGAGGAAGTCGCCCTGGACGGGGATGGAGAGCAGGTCGTCGGCGCGGTAGAGCAGGTCCTCGGCGGCGTAGTCGGCGTACGCCCCGATCTGCGCGAGGTCCGGGGCCTTCCCGGCGGCGACCATCTCCCCGACCTTGCGGTCGACGTCGTTCCAGGAGTAGACGCTGACCTCGACGTGCACGTCCGGGTGCCGGGACTCGTAGTCCTTCACCAGCCGGTCCCAGTACTTCTGCGAGCTGTTGGCCGCGGAGTCTCCGTAGTCGGCGGCGACCAGCCGGAGGGTGACGCCGGAGGAGCCGGTGCTCCCGCAGCCGCCGAGAACCGCCGTCATGCCCAGTGCGGACACCACCGCGATCATTCCTGTCCTGCGCCGCTGCACAGCCTCTCCCGTCCCGCTCACTGCCGGCTCACCGCCCCGGGCGCACAGGAACGGAACCTGTGACCCCACAACGTGAAAGCTTTCGAATCGTCAGACATTAGGTCTACACCACGTAAGTGGACTAGACCTCTCACGGGGGGAAGGGTCACACTGTCCCCCGTGAGACACGTCATCGCCCTCGATGTGGGCGGCACCGGGATGAAGGCCGCGCTGGTCGCGGCGGACGGCGCCCAGCCGCCCGGGGACACCTCCCGCCGACCGCGCGTGCTGCACCTGGTGCGCCGCCCGACCGGCCGCGAACGCGGGCCCGACGCCATCGTCGAGGACATCCTCACGCTCGCCGCCGAGCTGCGTGCCTGGGGCGTGGAGCACCTGGGCGAGACCGCGGCCGCCGCCGGTGTCGCGGTCCCCGGCATCGTCGACGAGCGGCAGGGCACCGCGGTCTACGCGGCCAACCTCGGCTGGCGCGACGTGCCCCTGCGCGCCCTGCTGAGCGAGCGGCTGGCCGGCGCGCCGGTGGCCGTCGGCCACGACGTGCGCACCGGCGGGCTCGCCGAGGGCCGGATCGGGGCGGGGCGCGGCGCCGACCGGTTCCTGTTCGTCCCGCTCGGCACCGGCATCGCGGGGGCCATCGGCATCGACGGCCGGGTGGAGGCGGGCGCGCACGGTTTCGCGGGCGAGATCGGCCACATCGTCGTCCGGCCCGGGGGTGCGGCCTGCCCGTGCGGGCAGCGCGGCTGCCTGGAGCGGTTCGCGTCCGCGGCGGCCGTCGGCCAGGCCTGGGCCGAGGCCGCCGGGAACCCGGCGGCGGACGCGGCCGACTGCGTGCGGGCCGTCGAGTCCGGCGACCCGCGGGCGCGGGCCGTCTGGCGGGAGGCTCTGGACGCGCTCGCCGACGGGCTGGTCACCGCGCTCACCCTGCTGGACCCCCGCACGCTGATCATCGGTGGCGGACTCGCCGAGGCGGGGGAAACCCTGTTCACACCGCTGCGGGACGCCGTCCGGCGGCGCGTCACCTTCCAGAAGCTGCCGTCGATCGTCCCCGCGGCGCTCGGGGACACCGCCGGATGCCTGGGCGCGGGACTCCTCGCCCAGGATCTCCTGACCCCCTGCCACGACTCCCCGGAGGTAACCGCCTGATGGCCCCCAGCAAGGTTCTCGCCGGTGCCCGGGTGGTGCTGCCCACCGGAGTCGTGCCCGACGGACGCGTGGTCGTCGAGGGCACCCGGATCACGCAGGCCGGCGCCGCGCGGCCGGAGCCCGCCGCGGACCCGGCGCCGCTCCCCGCGGACGCGCGGGTGACCGACGCGCGCGGCCACTGGGTGGTGCCCGGCTTCGTCGACCTCCACAACCACGGCGGCGGCGGTGCCTCGTTCACCTCCGGCACGGCCGACGACGTCCTGCGCGGCATCCGCACCCACCGGCTGCACGGCACCACCACGCTGGTCGCCTCGACCGTCACCGGGGACATGGACTTCCTCATCCGGCGGGCCGGGCTGCTCAGCGAGCTGGCCGAGCAGGGCGACCTCGCCGGGGTCCACTTCGAGGGGCCCTTCATCTCGCCGTGCCGCAAGGGCGCGCACTCCGAGGAGCTGCTGCGCGACCCGGACCCGGGGGAAGTGCGCAAACTCGTCGACGCCGCGCGCGGACAGGCCCGGATGATGACCCTGGCCACGGAGCTGCCCGGCGGCCTCGACTCCGTGCGCCTGCTCGCCGACCAGGGGGTGATCGCGGCGATCGGCCACACGGACGCCACCTACGAGCAGACGGTGCAGGCGATCGACGCGGGCGCGACGGTGGCCACGCACCTGTTCAACGCGATGCCCGCATTCAATCACCGCACCCCCGGTCCCATCGCCGCCCTGCTGGAGGACGAGCGGATCACCGTCGAGCTGATCAACGACGGCACGCACCTGCACCCGGCCGCCCTGCGGCTGGCGTTCCACCACGCGGGCGCCGGGCGGGTCGCGTTCATCACCGACGCCATGGACGCGGCCGGCTTCGGCGACGGCCGGTACCTGCTCGGACCGCTGGAGGTCGAGGTCGCGGACGGCGTGGCGCGGCTGGTGGAGGGCGGTTCGATCGCGGGTTCGACGCTCACCCTGGACCGGGCGTTCCAGCGGGCGGTCACGGTCGACGGGCTGCCGGTGGAGGACGCGGTGGCCGCCCTGTCCGCCAACCCGGCCCGGCTGCTCGGCCTGGACGACCGGATCGGCTCGCTGGAGCCCGGCAAGGACGCCGACCTGGTGATCCTGGACGAGGACTTCGCCGTCACGGGCGTGATGCGCCGCGGTGAATGGGTGGTCGCTCCCCAACTGGGCTGATCCGTCCGGCCATACGGCGGGGGGTGGCCACTCCTGGACTGGGCCGTCCGCCGTCCGTTTGGCATGATCGTGCCTCCGGCACTTTGCGACACGCGCATTCACCCGGGGGAGGCAGCCGACGTGATCCTGACGGTCACGCTGAACACCGCTCTCGACATCACCTACCGGGTGCCGTCCCTGCGGCCCCATGCCTCGCACCGGGTGACCGCGGTGGCCGAGCGGCCCGGCGGCAAGGGCGTGAACGTGGCCCGGGTCCTCGCGGCCCTCGGGCACGAGGTCACGGTCACCGGCTTCGCCGGGGGCGGCACCGGGCGCCTGCTGCGCGACCTGCTCGCGGGCATGTCCGGCCTGGTGGACGCGCTGGTACCGGTCGCGGGGGCGACCCGGCGCACCACGGCCGTCGTGGACGAGCGGACCGGTGACACCACCCAGCTGAACGAGCCCGGGCCGGTCATCGCCGCCGGCGAGTGGTCCGCCTTCCAGGACGTCTACGCGGAGCTGCTCGGCCCGGCGTCGGCGGTGGCCCTGTGCGGCAGCCTCCCGCCGGGGCTGCCGGTGGGGGCGTACGCCGGGCTGGTGCGCGCCGCGCGGGCGGCGCACGTGCCGGTGCTGCTGGACACCAGTGGGGAAGCGCTGCGGCGGGGGGTGGCGGCCCGCCCCGACGTCATCAAGCCCAACGCCGACGAGCTGGCCGAGCTCACCGGCTCCCACGAGCCGTCGCGCGCCGCCCAGGACGCCCGCCGGCGCGGCGCCGGGGCGGTGGTCGCCTCGCTCGGCGCCGCGGGACTGCTCGCGGTCACCCCGGAGGGCCGCTGGCGCGCCGCGCCGCCGGCCCGGGTCCACGGCAACCCGACGGGCGCGGGCGACTCCGCGGTCGCGGGCCTGCTGTCCGCGCTGGTCGAGGATCTGCCCTGGCCGGAACGGCTGGCCCGCGCCACCGCCCTGTCCGCGGCGAGCGTCCTGTCCCCCGTGGCGGGCGAGTTCGACCGGGCGGCCTACGCGGAGCTGCTGAGCCGGGTGGCGGTGACGGCGGAGGCCAGCGCGGCCTGAGGGTCAGCCGGACTTGACCCAGCCCTTGGCCAGCCAGAGCTGGTCGAGGTTGGCGTCGCACTGGTTGCCCGGCTCGCACGAGATCTTGATGGTGTTCGTGCCCTTGTTGAGCTGGATGTAGTTGAACGTCTTCGTCCAGCCCTTCTCGTAGTCGCCGGCCGGGGCGTTCGCCCAGTTCTTCAGCTTGACGGGCTGGCCGGCCGCGGTGCCGTTGACCGTCAGCGTGGCCGTGCCGTCCTTGCCGGGGACGCCGTAGCCGACGAACAGGGTGTACTTGCCGTCCTCGGGGATGCCGTTGACGTTCCAGGTGACCGAGGCGCCGGCGGTGTTGAAGTTCGTGACGTAGACGCCGCCGTCCGCCCGGGCGCCCTTGACGTTCGACGCGGTGACCGCGCCGCCGCCCAGCTGCAGGGCCTTGGCGTCGATGGCCGGCAGGTCCTTCTCGTCCCCGGCGCTGTCGCTCGCCGACGGGCTCGGGCCGTCGCTCTGCTCGGCCGTCGGGGAGGCGCCGCCCGCAGCTTCGCCGGACTTGCCGTCGTCGTTGCCGCCGATCATCACGACGCCGATGCCGACGACCACCGCGGCGACCACGGCGACGGCGCCGATCAGCAGGCCCTTGGTGTTGGGGCCGCGGCCACGGGAGCCGCCGCCCTGGGAGGAGGACGCACGGGGGCCGCCCGGACCGCCGCCGGGGAGGGTCTCGGGGGCGGCGTAGTGGGCGTTCGACTGACCGTACGCGCCCTGCTGCTGCGGGGCCTGCCCGTACGGCGCGGTGGGGGACTGCTGGCCGTACTGCCGCTGGCCGACCGTGCGGACCCGGCTGACCGAGTTCGGGTAGCCGTAGCCACCGGACGGCGGCTGGGCTCCGTTGGCCTGACCGTCGGCGTAGAGGTAGCCGAACGGGTCGTCGTCCTCGGGCGTGCTCGCGCCGTTGTTGCCGGGCGTCATCCCTAGGTACTCCTCAACAGGTGCGGTCGGATGCGGTACATGATGGGAAAGGCGAGCGTACCCTCCCGCGTGCTCGAACGCGGTCGAACGGGGGGTGCCCGGCGCGGACCCGTGACGGGTCACACAGCCCGCATCATCTCGCCCGTCCGGGGTTCATCCGGCCCGCCGGTGCTGTTTGGGACGAGATCGTTTCTCGACGTACATCCGTTCGTCCGCGGACTTCAGCACCTCGTCCGCCGTCATGCCGCAGTGCGCCCACCCGATGCCGAAGCTGGCGCCGACGCGGACGGCGCGGCCCTCGGCGCGGATCGGCTGGATGATCTCGTTGCGCAGCCGTACGGCGAGGTCCTGGGCGTCCGCGCGGCCGAGCCCGTCGGCGAGGATGACGAACTCGTCACCGCCGAGCCGGGCCACGGTGTCGCCGTCGCGGACGCCGTTGCTGAGCCGCCGGGCGACCTCGATGAGGACGGCGTCGCCAGCGTTGTGCCCGAACCGGTCGTTGATCGACTTGAAGCCGTCGAGGTCGCAGAAGAGGACCGCCAGGCCCTTGGTGCCGTCGTCGTGCTCCCCCTCGGGGGCGACGGTGTGCACGTGGTGGTCGTAGGCGTCGTACGCCTCCGCCTCCGGCCGGAAGTCGAAGCCGTGGCCGCCGACGTCGTAGGCGGGGTGCCCGTACGCCGCGTCGAGCGAGTCCAGCTCACCGGCGTACCCCGACTGCGGGCGCCGGCAGAGCCGGGAGGACAGGCGGGCCCGCAGCTCGGCGGAGTTCGGCAGGCCGGTCAGCGAGTCGTGGGATGCGCGGTGGGCGAGCTGGAGCTCGCGGCGCTTGCGCTCCTCGATGTCCTCGACGTGGGTGAGCAGGAAGCGGGGGCCGTCGGCGGCGTCCGCGACGACGGAATTGCGCAGGGACACCCACACGTAGCTGCCGTCGCGGCGGCCCAGGCGCAGCTCGGCGCGGCCGCCCTCGGCGGAGGTCCGCAGCAGGGTGCCGATGTCCTCCGGGTGGACGAGATCGGAGAAGGAGTAGCGGCGCATCGCGGAGGCGGGGCGGCCCAGCAGACGGCACAGGGCGTCGTTGGTGCGCAGGATGCGGCCGTGCTGCTCGCCGCCCATCTCGGCGATGGCCATGCCGGAGGGCGCGTACTCGAAGGCCTGGCGGAAGCTCTCCTCGCTGGCGCGCAGGGCCTGCTGCTCGCGCTCCAGGCGGACCAGGGCGCGCTGCATGTTAGCGCGCAGCCGGGCGTTGCTGATCGCGATGGCGGCCTGGAAGGCGTACATCTGCAGCGCCTCGCGGCCCCAGGCGCCCGGGCGCCGGCCGTTGCGCGGGCGGTCCACGGAGATGACGCCGAGCAGCTCGCCGGAGCCGCCGCCGGGCCCGCCGGGGGTGTACAGGGGCGCGAACAGCCGGTCGGCCGGATGCCACTCGTCCTCGAAGCGGGGGTCGGGCCCGTCGGTGTACCACTGCGGGACGTCGTCGTCGTCGAGGATCCAGCCCTCGGTGTGCGGTATGAAGACCAGGTCGCCCCACTGCTCGCCCATGGCCAGCCGCCGGTCCCAGGAGTCGCGCGAGCCGACGCGTCCGGTGATGAGCGCCTCGGCGGCGGGGTTCCCGGCGAAGGCGGCGACGACGAGGTCGCCGTCGGGGCGGACGAGGTTCACGCACGCCAGCTCGTAGCCCAGGCCGTTCACGACGCCGTCGGCGACGCTCTGCAGCGTGTCGGCCAGGCTTCGCGCGGTGTTCATGTCCGCCATGACCTGGTGCAGTTGTCGCAGGGTCGCAAGGCGGACATACGGCTCCGACTCGGTCTCCATGCTCGCCCTCCCCCCGAGACCTCGCAGCGAATCAAGGGTTCTCTTCGGCGTATCTTTCCTTGCAGTGGTCTCCGCCACTGAATCACAGCGCGAAGCCCACCCGGTACACAGGGTCAACAATTAGTCGCCCCTGTGACTCAAGTCACAGCCAAACGTGAATAATTGCGTGGAGTTCCTGCGGTTTCCCTGCGCCTTTCCTGAACGCAGGCTTTGTAAGTGTGTGGACATGATGCACGAGGGGCGCGCGCGGCGGGCCGAAAAAGCTCCTCCTTGGGCCCTAGGTCCGGTTTCGGACCCTGGGCCGATGCGGCCGGCGCGAGCCGCTGACTAGCGTTTTCCCGTGCTGAACACTTCCTCCGCCCCGCCCGCCGCCTCCGTCCCCCCGGGCTCGCCCGGCTCGCCGGACCCCTTCGACCCGTCCGACTCCGGGCATGCTGGGGGAGTGACCGACGACGAGTTCCGCGCCGCCATGTCGCGGCTGGCCGCGGGCGTGGTCCTGGTGACCGCGCGGGAGGCGCCGCTCGACCCGGACGACCCCCTGGCCCCGGCCGGCGAGGACGCCGGCATGACGGCTACGGCGTTCATGTCCGTCTCTCTCGACCCGCCGCTCGCCATGGTCAGCCTGCGCACGGGCTCCCGGATGGACGACGTGCTCGCCGAGCAGCCCCTGTGGGCGGTCTCCGTCCTGTCCGCGGGCCAGCACCACATCGCCGGCCGCTTCGCCATGAAAGGCCGCCTCAGCGACCGGCTGCTGTTCCAGGACATCCCCTGCGTGCGCGGCGAGGTCTCCGGCGCGCCTCTGGTGGAGGGTGCCCTGGCCACCCTGGAGTGCCGCACGGAACAGCGGGTTCCGGCGGGCGACCACACACTGGTGCTCGGCCGCGTGCTCACGGCGAGGGTCCCGAGCGCGGACGGCGGCCCGCTGATGTACTACCAGGGCCGGTACCGGCACCTGGGGTGACGACGGCCGCCGGCCGGGGCGCGGGGCCTCTCCCCTGCCCGCACCCGGCCGCGGCCCGGCGGACCCGCACAAGAGCGTGGCGCCGGGCCCGGGCGAGACGGACGGGCATTCGCGGCCCCGCGGGACGGCCGGGCGTGGCGGGCCGGGCGGCTCAGGTCCAGTCGCGGCCGGAGCGGCCCCGCTTTCTCTCCGAGCGCTGCTTCTTCTCCCGCAGCCGTCGCTCGTTGATCCCGCGCGGCACCCGGGTCGGTCTACGCGGCCCGGGCGGCGGCGCGGACGCCTCGGCCAGGAGCGCGGCCAGCCGGACGGCGGCGGCCTCCCGGTTGCGCCACTGGGAACGGTGCTCGGAGGCCCGGACGCTGACGACCCCGTCGACGAGCCGGCCGGCCAGCCGGCGCAGGGCCCGCTCCTTCCACACCGGGGGCAGGGCCTGCGTCCGCGCCAGGTCGAAGCGCAGTTCCACCTGGGAGTCAGTGGTGTTGACGTGCTGTCCGCCGGGGCCCGACGACCGCGAGAAACGCCACATGAGCTCGGCCTCGGGCAGTGAGACCGAGCCGCGGACGACGTACGGACCGGACATGGCTCCCATCTTCCCGTCCCGCCACGGTTCACGTCACCCGGTTTTCCGCCGCCGCCCGCGGAGGGACGAGCCGGGTAAAAAAGGTAAAGAGATCCGGAACCGAGGGGACCCCCCTAGGCGTTGTGCAGAGTGCCGGTAGCTTCGTCGGCATCACGCAACGAGGGAAGGGACTCCCACACCATGGCTGTAAGCCTCTCCAAGGGCGGCAACGTCTCGCTCACCAAGGAAGCTCCGGGCCTGACCGCCGTCACCGTGGGCCTCGGCTGGGACGTCCGCACCACCACCGGCACGGACTTCGACCTGGACGCCTCCGCGATCGCGGTCAACCCGCAGGGCAAGGTCTATTCGGACCAGCACTTCGTGTTCTTCAACAACAAGCAGACCCCGGACAGCTCCATCGTCCACACCGGTGACAACCGCACGGGTGAGGGCGCCGGCGACGACGAGGCCATCAACGTCAACCTGGCCGGGCTCCCGGCCGACATCGAGAAGGTCGTCTTCCCGGTCTCCATCTACGACGCCGAGAACCGCGGCCAGAACTTCGGCCAGGTCCGCAACGCCTACATCCGCATCGTCAACCAGGCCGGCGGCGCCGAGATCGCCCGCTACGACCTGTCCGAGGACGCCGCCACCGAGACGGCCATGGTCTTCGGCGAGCTGTACCGCAACGGTGCGGAGTGGAAGTTCCGCGCGGTCGGCCAGGGTTACGCCTCCGGCCTGGTCGGCATCGCCCAGGACTTCGGCGTCAACGTCTGACGGGCACACGGCTCCTGAGGCCGCCCCGGACACGGCGGTGCGCGGGGCCCCCGGCCGGTGGCGGGGCCCCGCGCGCCGTCGGCCACCGTCGGGACCGCGTGCGAAACGCGCCCAGGGCGCCGGGATTTCGGCAGCCGTGAACGGGTGCCGGACCGCCCCTCACGGACGGTCCGGCTTCCCGTCGCCGTACAGCCAGTCGGCCCAGACGGCACCGAAGTCCTTGTCCGGCGCGCTCTTCTCCACGTACGCGGTGAAGGCGGCGGTGTCCGCGTTCCCGTGGCGGTGGGCGGCGGCCCAGCCCCGGACGATGCCGCGGAAGGCGTCGTCCCCCACGAGCTGCCGGATCTTGTGCAGCACCATGGCTCCCCGGTAGTAGACGGGCGGATCGGAGATGTGCGCGGCACCGCTCGGCCTCGCGGGCGGGAACGCCCAGATCTCCTCGTTCTCCTCGGGGTCGTCGAAGTAGGTGCCGCGGTAGAGCGCGTCGAAGGTCTTCTGCGCGCCGGCGCCGCCGTGCTCCTCCTCCCACAGCCACTCGGCGTACGTCGCGAAGCCCTCGTTGAGCCACATGTCCCGCCACGTCCTCGGGGTGACCGAGTCGCCGTACCACTGGTGGGCGTACTCGTGCACGAAGGTGCCGAGGTCGGGCGCCCCCGCGAAGACGGGGCGGTTCTGGGTCTCCAGGGCGTAGCCGGCGTCGCCGGGGCGCTCCACGATGGCGCCGGTGGAGGCGAACGGGTACGGGCCGAAGGTGTCCTGCGCCCACTGCATCACCTCGGGCAGCCTGGCGAGCACGACGCGGCCGGCCGCGGCCTGGGCGGGGTCGACGGCGACGAGGACGGGCAGGCCGCTCTTCGTCGTGGAGCGGGTGACGTCGAAACGGCCGATCGCGAGGGTGGCCAGGTAGCTCGCCATCGGCTCGGCGACGTGCCAGCGGGACGTGGTGCGGCCCCGGCCGGTGGTCTCGCTCGTCAGCTCCCCGTTGGAGACGGCCTTCAGGTCCCCGGGCACGGTGACCGCGATGTCGTAGGCCGCCTTGTCGGACGGGTGGTGGTTGCCGGGGAACCACGCCATCGAGCCCGTCGGCTCGCCGAGGGCGAGGGCGCCGTCGTCCGTGCGCAGCCAGCCCTCCTGGGAGCCGTCCGGGTCGGTGATCGTCCGCGGGCTGCCGGAGTAGCGGACGGTCGTGGTGAACGTCCGCCCCTTGCCGAGCTCGTCGCGCGGCCGGACGGTGAGCTCCTGGCCGGCGCGGCTGAAGCGGGCGGCGGCGCCGTCGACGGTGATCCCGCCGACGTTCATCCCTTCCAGGTCCAGATCGAAGGCGGACAGCCGCTGCGTGGCGCGGGCGGTGACGACGGCGGTGCCGGTGAGGCGGCGGCGGCCCTGGTCCCAGGAGAGGGTGAGGCCGTAGTGGGTGACGTCGTAGCCGCCGTTGCCCGACCTGGGGAAGTACGGGTCGCGCACGCCGGAACCGCCCGGGGTGCCCTGCACGCCGCCGTCGCAGGCTGTCAGGGCAAGGGCCAGCAGGGCGCAGGTGACCGCCGCGGGCCGGACGGAAGGCGCGTGCCGGGACACGCTCGCGATCCTATGCGGGGAGCGTGACACCATCACCTCGTGCTCGACATCGGCTACGCCCTCTCCAACCGTTTCCCCGATCCCCCGCAGACGGACTACCGGCGCGCGGACGTCCACGCACTGCGCCACGACCTGTTCTGCGGTGACGTCTATCTGGCGGACACCGAGGCGGACCGGGAGCTGTCCACCGCCTGGGGGTGGGTGCCGGTGCTCGACTTCGCGTGGGCGCTGTGCGACATCGTGGAGCATCTGGACCGCGACCCGGCCGGATCGCGTGCGTCACGCCCCCAGCGGGCCGAGCTGGACTTCACCGAGTCGACGGACCGCATGCTCTTCGAACGCCGCTTCGGCTGGGTCGACGTCGAGGCCGACTGGATGCCGGCCGAGGAGCCCCCGCTGACGTTCTCCCACGCCGAGCTGCGCAGGGAGGCCCGGGACTTCCTGCACGACCTGATCGCGGACCTGTGCGACCTGCACGAGGACCTCGCGGACAACCCGGCGATCTGGACGCTGCAGGCCCGTTTCCCCCGGCTGCCGTGAGCGGGCCGGCCGCCCCGGCGGCCGCCACCGGCGGGCACGCCCGGGCAGCCACCGCCGAACACGCCCCGGCATGGACCGCGGGGCACGGCCCGCCACTCACCGCAGGGCACGACCCGGTCGGCGGCACCCGGCACGGCCCGCGACTCAGTCCTCCACCGCGATTCCCAGCTCCGCCGCCAGCAGCGGCGCCAGGTCGAGGAGCTGCCCCGTACTGATCACCGCGCCGGCCAGCCGGTCCAGCCCGCGGGCCACCTCCAGCGGGGCGGCGCCGCGCAGGTCCGTGTCCCTGAGCACGGCGGCGGTGAGGTCGGCGCCCTTCACGGCGCAGTCGACGAACTCCACCCGTTCCAGGCGGGCGCCGCCGAAGTCCGGCTCGACGAGGACGCAGCCCTCGAAGACGACGTCCTTCAGCCTCGCGTTGCGCAGGTTCAGCCAGTCGATCTTGCCGCCGCGGATCCACACCCGTTCCAGGACCGCGCCGTGCAGCTGGACCCCGCCGAGGCGGACGTCGACGAGCTCCACGTCGCGCAGGGTGGCCTCGGCCAGGTCCGTGCCCACGCCACGCAGCCCGGTGACGACCGAGTCCAGCAGCCGGGCGTGGTGCAGCGACGCCTCGTCCGCGGCGCAGCCCGTCAGCGCGCAGTCCATGAACCGGGCCCCCGCGCCGTTCTGCCCGGAGAGGTCCGCCTGACGGAACTCCAGCCCGTCGTAGTCCCCGTCCGGCTCCAGCCCGCCGGAGCCGAAGGGCTCCAGCGCGGGCAGCCGCACCTCCGGGCGCCGCGCCGCCTTCACCCCTGTGCCGGTCCGGGCGGCCCCGGTCGCTCTCCTCACCATGCCGCTCATCCTGCCGCCCGCCACCGACAACCGCGCCACGGGCCCACAGCCGCGGGTCAGTGGCGCCCCGCCACCCGGTCGGCGACACGGGCCAGCCGGGAAGAGCGGGCGCTGTGCGTGCGCAGTTCGCGCCGGTCGGCGGCGCGGTAGGTGGCGTACAGGCCCCGGACCCCCAGCCAGCGCAGCGGCTCCGGCTCCCACTTGCGCACCCGGTGGCCGACCCACGGCAGCTCGGTGAGGCCGGTCGGGCCCGCCTGGCCGGAGTCGAGCCGGACGAGGTCCCGCAGTGTGCGGGCGGCGAGGTTGGCGGTGGCGACCCCCGAGCCGACGTAGCCGCCCGCCCAGCCCAGTCCGGTGGACCGGTCCAGCGTCACGGTGGCGCACCAGTCCCGGGGCACCCCGAGCACGCCGGACCAGGCGTGCTCCACGCGCACCCCGGCCAGCGAGGGGAAGAGGCCGACGAGGACGTCGCGCAGGGCGTCGACCGTCGCCGCCCGGGTGCGGCCGTCGTGGTCGGTGCGCGAGCCGAAGCGGTAGGGCACCCCGCGCCCGCCGAGCGCGATCCGGCCGTCGGCGGTGGCCTGCGCGTACATGTACGCGTGCGCCATGTCGCCCAGCGTCTCGCGGCCCGCCCAGCCGAGCGCGTCCCACTGTGCCTCGGTCAGCGGCTCGGTGGCGATCATCGACGAGTTCATGGGCAGCCAGGTGCGCCGCTGGCCCCTGAGCGAGGCCGTGAAGCCCTCCGTGCAGCGCAGGACGTAGGGCGCGCGGACCGTGCCGTACGGGGTGACGGCGTGCTTCGGGCGGATCTCCGTCACCGGCGTCGACTCGTGGATCGTCACGCCGAGCGCCTCCACGACCGCCGCGAGTCCCTTCACCAGCTTCGCCGGGTGCAGCCGGGCGCCGTGCGGGGTCCACGTGGAGCCGACGGCGCCCGCCACCCGGATCCGCTCGGCGGTCTCGCGGGCGCCGTACAGCTCGCGGTCCTTCTCGCCGAAGGCCAGCTCGTGCTCGTGGAAGGCCCTCAGCCGGGCCAGCTGAGCGGGTGTCCGGGCGACTTCGAGGACGCCGCCGCGGTGGACGCCGGCCTCGATGCCCTCCTCGGCCGCGACCCGGACGACCTCCTCCACGGTGTCGTTCATCGCCCGCTGCAGGCGCACGGCGGCCTCCCGGCCGTGCAGCCTCGCGTACCGGTCCCGGCCGGCGACGCCGTTGTAGAGCCAGCCGCCGTTGCGCCCCGAGGCGCCGTAGCCGCAGAACTTCTGCTCCAGGACGGTGACGCGCAGGAAGGGCGCCGCCTTCTTCAGGTAGTACGCGGTCCACAGACCCGTGTACCCGCCCCCGACGATCACGACGTCGGCCGCCGCGTCACCGGTGAGCGGCTCCCGCACCGGGGGCAGGCCGTCGTCCGCGAACCAGAAGGAGATGCCGCCGTTCACGGCACCGCTCACCGAGCTGTTCATGGCCGGACGTTAACCCCTGGGCACGGCCCCTGTCTCCTTCGGATTCCGTGCTTTTCCCCGGCCCCTCACGGCGGCCCCGGCGCGGGGCGGCGGACCGGGCACGCGTCACGGACCCGGCCACGGCCCGCAGGTGACACGCCGCCGGACGGCCGATGCCGGGTGGCACCGCCACGACGGTCATACGGTACGGAATATGACGAAACGGCATATCATTCTTCTCGCGTGCACCGCTGCGCTCGTCGGGGCGGGCCTCGGCGCCGCCCCGCCGGTCTCCACGCCGGAGATCTCCGTGCCGACGACGCACCTGGTGCGTCAGGGTGGGTCGATCCAGGAGGCGGTGGACGCCGCCCGGCCCGGTGACACCGTGCTGCTGATGCCCGGCACCTACCACGAGAGCGTCGACGTGGCCACGTCCGGCGTGACGCTGCGCGGCTTCGGCCGCTACACCGTGCTCGAGCCGGCCGCGAAGGCCTCCGGCCGCTGCGCCGAGGGCGGCAACGGCATCTGCGTGACGGGCACGAAGGACCGCCCCGTGGAGGGCGTCACCGTCGCCAACCTCACCGTGCGCGGCTTCTCCCGCGCCGGGGTCTTCGCGCAGTCGGCGGACCGGCTGACCGTGCGCCGGGTCACCGCCGAGAACAACGGCCAGTGGGGCATCGCCGAGGAGGGTGCCGCGCGCAGCGTGTACCGGGCCAACACCGCCCGGAACAACGGCGACGCGGGCCTCTTCCTCGCCAACACCATCACCACCGAGGCGGGCGCCACCGACGCCGGCGGCACGCTGCTGGAGGACAACCGGCTCGAGGGCAACCGCATCGGCGCCACCGTCCGGCGCCTGCGCAACGTGGTCGTCGCCGACAACGACGTCACCGGCAACTGCGCGGGCGTCTTCGTCGTCGGCGACGAGAACCGGCCCAGGGCCGGCGCCGTGACGGTCACCGACAACCGCGTCACGGGCAACAACAAGTACTGCCCGAAGACCGCGCGTCTGCCCTACCTCCAGGGCTCCGGCATCGTCCTGACCGGCGTCGAGGACACGCTGGTGACCCACAACACCGTCACCGGCAACGCCGGCGAGTCGCCGCTGTCGGGCGGCGTCGTGCTGTTCAAGAGCTTCGTCGGCGCGAGCAGCGAGCGCAACCGCGTCACCGAGAACATGCTCGACGGCAACTCCCCGGCGGACCTGGTCGACCAGGAGACCGCCCGGAACAACACCTTCGCGGGCAACACCTGCCGGGCCTCCCGGCCCGCGGGACTGTGCTGACCACCCGCCGTCCCCACCGAACGGCAACAGCACCACCGAACGGCAGCACAGAACTGCACCACTGAACGCCTCCACTGAACGGCTCCACGAAAGAAGGAAGGCGGCGCATGACGACCGCAACCACCCCACCGCCGTCCATGCGGCTGCGGGAACTCGCGTTCGGGGCGGCGTGTGCCGCCGCTCTCCGCGCGGCCGCCCGGCTGGGTGTCGCCGACGCGCTCGGTGACACCCCGATGGCCGTGGAGGACCTCGCGGCCGCGGTGAAGACCGAGCCCAAGCCGCTGCGGCGGCTGCTGCGCGCCCTGTCCTGCTACGGCGTCTTCACCGAGCAGGGGGACGGCACGTTCGCCCACACCGACATGTCGCGCCTGCTGCGCGAGGACGACCCCAACAGCCTGCGCTACATCACGCTGTGGTGCACCGAGGCGTGGACCTGGGACGCCTGGCCGAAGCTGGACGACGCGGTGCGCACCGGCCGCAACGTCGTCCAGGACCTGTACGGCAAGGAGTTCTTCGTCTACCTCAACGAGGACGCCCCGGAGTCGGCCGACGTCTTCAACCGGGCCATGACGACCTCCAGCCGCCAGTCCGCGCAGGACGTGGCCGACCTGCTCGACCTGTCCGCGGCGTCGTCGGTCGCCGACATCGGCGGCGGCCAGGGGCACGTCGTGGCGGGCCTGCTGGAGAAGTACCCCTCGATGCACGGCACGCTGCTGGACCTGCCGCGCGTGGTGGAGAACGCCGACCCGCGGCTGCGCGACGGCGGCGCCCTCGCCGACCGGGTGACCATCGTGCCCGGCGACTGCCGTGCGGCCATCCCGGTGAAGGCCGACGTCTACATCATCAAGAACATCCTGGAGTGGGACGACGAGAGCACCGCCCGGTGCCTGCGGAACGTCATCGAGGCCGGCGGCCCCGGGGCGCGGGTCGTGGTCATCGAGAACCTCGTCGACGACACCCCCTCCATGCGGTTCAGCACCGCCATGGACCTGCTGCTGCTGCTCAACGTCGGCGGCGCCAAGCACACCACCGACAGCATGGTGAGCCGGATCACCGCCGCGGGCCTGGTCATCGACGACGTCCGCCCGGTCAACCCCTATCTGCACGCGTTCGACTGCACCGTCCCCGAGTGACACGACCCGAGGGGTGCGGCTGACGGGCCACCGGCCGCCGGGCCCGCGACGCTGCGGGCCCGGCGGCCGCGGCCGTCCGGGGCACGGCCGGACGGCGGGGTCGGTGACGGGGAGCCGGCCGGCTCAGTCGCGCTCCCAGACGTAGAAGCGCTGTGCCATCGCGTCCTTCGGGGAACGCCACGTCTGCGGATCGTAGGCGCTGACGTACGCCGACAGCCGCTCGCTGATGTCCCGGAACTCCGGGTGCCCGGCCACCTTGGCGATGGCGGGGCCCGGGTCCCGCTCGGACTCCACGAGGTGCATGTACACGTCGCCGAACTGGAAGAGGCTGCGCCGGGCGACCCCGACGAGGTGCGGCAGCTCCCCCCGGTCGGAGTCCGCGAAGATCTCGGCGATGTCCGGGGCGGACCCCGGGGCCATCCGGGCGACGATGAGGGCCTGGTGCATGTGCTGCGTCTCCGTCCGGCTCAGTCGGTGGTGAAGGCCGGCTCGGCCCGGCGCCCGGCCGCGGCCTGCTCGATCCTGTCGCGGATCAGGGCCATCTGGACCTTCGAGTTCCTGTTGATGTTGTCGGTCATCCAGTCGTCGTCGACCGGCGCGTCCGGCTTCATGGCGAAGTCCTGCGTCCACACCATCCGCGTACCGCCGGGAACCTCCTCGTAGCGCCAGTGGATGTCCATGTGGGCGAACGGGCCGGTCTCGACCCGTCGGGCCTTGACCGTGAGCGTGCTGCGGTCCGGCTCCCGCTCGGAGACCCAGCTCCAGACGGTGCCGTTCTCGTCCGGGTGCATGGTGAGCCGGAAGGTGCACTTGTTCCCCTCCTGGGACAGGATCTCCGCGGAGGCGTACTCGCTGAACAGCTGCGGCCAGCGCTCCACGTCGTTGGTCATGTCCCAGACCAGGTCGACCGGCGCGGCGATCGTGATCTCGTTCTGCGTGTGTCCGGCCATGTCAGGCTCCTGCCATGAGGGTGCTGTTGACGAGGTCGAGGAACTGCCGGGGGGTCTTGCAGCGCTCCGCGTCGGGAGGCATCGGCGTGCCGTGCCGGTTCTCCAGCTCGCCCACGATGCCGAGCAGGCCGAGCGAGTCGATGCCGATGTCGTCGAAGCCGGTGTCCGGCCGGTCCTGAAGCTGCTGCGGGCTGACGGTGATACCGGCGGCGGTCTTCATCAGCTCGGACAGTTCTTCCACGGTGATGTGGGCACTCATGCGAGTTCCTCTCGTTTGCTCCGGTTTCGCTCCGGGCGGCCTCACCAGGAGGCGTCGGCGGCGCCGTGCCGCAGCACGAGCGCCGAGTTCGACCCCATGAGCCCCCGGCTGAGGACCAGCGCCGTGCGCAGCTCGGCGGCGCGGGCGCGGGCGGTCACCAGGTCGAGGTCATGGCAGGTGTCGAAGACGTTGGGGGTCGGCGGGACCATCCCGTGCTCCATGGCGAGGACGGCGGCCGCGGCGTCCAGCACGGGTGCCGCGCAGTAGGCCCGGCCGATGCCGGTCTTCGGCGCGGTGACCGGCACGCGCCGGGCGTGCGCGCCCAGGGCGTCGGCGACCGCGAGCGCCTCGGCCCGGTCCGCCTCCGGGATGCCGAGCGCGTCGGCGAAGACGACGTCGACCTCCTCCGGGGCGCAGCCGGCCTCGTCCAGCGCGCCGCGGATCGCCTGGGCCAGCCCTTCCCGGGACTCCGCCCAGCGGGAGGGCCCGGTGAACGTCGCCGCGTGCCCGGCGACGGTGGCCCGCACCGGCACCTCCCGCTCCCGGGCCGAGGCCGCGTTCTCCACGACGAGCATGGCGCCGCCCTCCGCGGGCACGAAGCCGCAGGCCGAGTCCGTGAACGGTCGGTAGGCCCGGGCCGGGTCCGCCACGCCGCTCAGCTCCCCGTAACCGAGCTGGCAGACCATCGAGTACGGGGCCAGCGGCGCCTCCGTCGAGCCGGCCACGATCACGTCGGTACCGCGCCTGACCGCCCGCGCCGCGTGCGCGAGGGCGTCCAGGCCGCCCGCCTCGTCGGCGGCGACGACCGAGCACGGGCCCTTGAACCCGCGGCGGATGGAGATCTGGCCGGTGCTGGCGGCGTAGAACCAGGCGATGGACTGCCAGGGCCCCACGTACCGGCTGCCCTTGCCCCACAGCTTCTGCAGCTCCCGCTGGCCGAACTCGCCACCGCCGGAGCCGGCCGCAGTGACCACGCCCGCCGAGAACGGGACGTCGCCGGTGTCCCCCGGACCGAGCCGGGCGTCCTCCAGCGCCGCGTCGGCGGCGGCCATCGCGAAGTGCGTGAACCGGTCCGTCTGGACGAGGTAGCGCTCCTCGACGGACGCCGACGCCTCGAAGGCGCGGACCTCGCCGGCGACCTTCAGCGGCAGGTGCTCGCAGCCCTCGCGGGTGATGCGGTCGAGGACGGCGACGCCCTCCCGGGTGGCCTTCCAGAACGTCTCGGCGTTCGTTCCGTTCGGCGCGACCACACCGACGCCGGTGACGGCCGCGCGCCGCTCGTGCGGTGCACTGCTCATGTGCCCTCCCTCGGCCGGGTCAGGATCACCGCGGACTGGAAGCCGCCGAACCCGCTGCCCACGGAGAGCACGCTGTCGAGCTTCCGCTCGCGGGCGACCCGCGGGACGTAGTCCAGGTCGCACTCGGGATCGGGGGTCTCGTAGTTCGCGGTCGGCGGGACCACCTGGTGGGCCAGGGCCAGCACACAGGCCACCACCTCGATCGCCCCGATCGCCCCGAGCGAGTGGCCCACCATGGACTTGATGGAGCTCATGGGCGTGTCGTAGGCGTGGTGCCCGAGGGCCCGCTTCACCGCGGCGGTCTCGTGCCGGTCGTTCTGCCGGGTGCCGGAGCCGTGCGCGTTGACGTAGTCGATCGCGGAGCCGTCCAGGCGGGCGTGGTCGAGCGCGGTCTCGATCGCCCGGGCCATCTCCACACCCTCACTCGTCAGGCCGGTCATGTGGTACGCGTTGCCGAAGGTGGCGTAGCCGCTGAGCTCGCAGTACACGTGCGCACCGCGGGCCCGGGCGTGCTCCAGCTCCTCCAGGACCAGCACCGCGCCGCCCTCGCCCATGACGAACCCGTCACGGTCGTTGTCGAAGGGGCGCGACGCGTGCGCGGGGTCGTCGTTGTTCGGCGACGTCGCCTTGATCGCGTCGAAGCACGCCATGGTGATCGGCGATATGGGCGAGTCCGACGCCCCGGCTATGCAGATGTCGGCCCGGCCCTCCTCCACGGTGTGCAGGGCGTATCCGACCGCGTCGAGGCCGGAGGTGCAGCCCGTGGAGACGGTCTGCACCGGCCCGTGCGCCCCGAAGCGCTCCGCCACCGTCGAGGCCAGGGTGCTCGGCGTGAACGCCCGGTGCAGATGGGGCTCGGCCCGCTCGTGGTCCACGTCCCAGCGCTCGCCGCCGTGGCTGACCAGGACGTAGTCGTGCTCCAGCCGGGTGGTGCCGCCGACGGCGGTGCCCAGGGACACCCCCACCCGCCAGGGGTCCTCCCGGGCCAGGTCGAGACCGGAGTCCCGTACGGCCTCCTCGCCGGCGACCAGCGCGAACTGGATGTACCGGTCGCAGCGGGCGATCTGCTCCTCGTCCAGCCCGCAGGCCACCGGGTCGAAGTCGCACTCGGCGGCTATCCGGGACCGCAGGCCGGCGGGGTCGAAGAAGGTGATGCCCCGTGTCGCCGTCCGCCCGCCGGCCAGCAGGTCCCAGAACGCCGGGGCGCCGATGCCGCCGGGCGCCACGATGCCTATGCCGGTGACCGCCACTCGCCTGGTCATGACCGCACCTCCGCCGTTGCGGCCTCCCCGGCGGCCGCGACGGCGACGTCCTCGGTCTCCTCCGTGTCGACGTGGCCGAGCTGCGGGCGCGGGGCCAGCGGACCCAGGTGGAAGACGATCCGGGCCTCCACGTCGCCCACGTTGCGGAAGCGGTGCCGCATGTAGGCCGGGATCATCAGGCCCTGCTCCGGCCCGAGCGGGTGCGGGTCGCCGTCCAGGTCCACCTCCAGATCGCCGCAGACGACGTAGACGAACTCCTCGGAGTAGGGGTGGTAGTGCTCGCCGATGCGGTCACCGGGCTGGACGATGGCGACGCCCATGAAGCCGCTGGTGGAACCGACCGTGGCGGGAGTGAGCATGGCGCGCAGATCGCCGCCGCGCTTGGTGTTGGGCTCGGTCTCGTTGAGGTTCACGATCCTGGGCCGTGGTTTGATCACGACGTTCCTCCGTTGGTGTGGTGCGTCGGCGGGGACGTGGCCGGCGGCCGGGCGTCAGGCCTGCGGCGCGGACCGGCGGTCGGTGATGAGGTCCATGCGGGCGCGCTCGACGACGCTCGCGAGGTCGCCCTCCGGCAGCGTCGTCAGCTCGGTCACCTGCGCGGGGTCCGTCAGGCCGAGGGTCAGGGCGATGTCGCTGTCCAGGCCGCCCCGGACGTCGATCAGCCGCACCACGACGTCGTCGCGCTCGAAGATCGTGCTGCGCAGCACCGGGCTGCGCGGGTCGTCCGCGGCGCGCTCGTCCCGCTGGGCGAGCAGCTCGGCCAGCTTCATGCCGAGACCGGGCCGCGCCGGGTAGTACAGGGCGTGCCGCTCGGCCTCCGGGCTCTCCTCGCCGACCGTCACGTGGTGCACGGCGGGCAGCGCCGCCCGGGTGAAGAAGACCCGCGAGGACTCCTGGTCGTTGAGGTCCCGGTGCTGCTCCAGATAGGGGTTGATGGCCTCCTCGACCGCCCGCACCTCGGGCTGCCGGGCCACGTGCCGCAGCGCCGCGAGCAGGTCGCCCCGCACCTCGATGGCCCGCACGACCCGGTTGCCGTGCATGAACAGGGAGGTGCGGCACAGCCGGGTGGTGTCGTCGACCCTCGGCTCGGGCGAGGTGTAGCCCGCCAGGATCTCGGCGACCTTCCGCTCGCTGCCCGGCTTGACCGTGAACGTCAGCGCGTGCCGGATCACCCCGTCGCCGATCCGGGGCGACGTCTGCAGCCGGCGCTCGGCGGCGCCGGTGCGCGCCTCCGTCTCGCGGACGATGTGGAAGCGCAGCGACCGGGTGTCCCGGATACAGCTGTGCATCGGTTCCACCATCCGCACGTGCTCCTCGCTGTTCACCCAGGCGAGGAACGGCGGCGCGCTCTCCCACTCGCTCGTGATGAGCCACTGGGAGGGGTTCTCGATCGACTGGCACAGCTGGTCGCTGACGTGCCCGGGAACGGACGCGACCTGGTTGCACAGCTGCTCGTACGCCTCCAGGAACTGCTGCTGGGCGCCGTCGTAGACGTCCACCAGAAGCACGACCCGGAGCCGGGAGCCGTCGAACACGGACTGGGACACCCGCTTCGCGGCCTGTCGCATCAGAGGTTCTGAGACTCGTTCAGACGTGGTGGTCATCCTGCGTACGTCTCCTTCGCGGGGCAGAGGGGAACGCCGGCCGCGGGTGACGCGACGTCAGCGTGATTTCGATCATGTGCCGGTCCCGGAAGGCGCGCGACTCGTGTGAACCACGCGGGTGATTGGGCCCGCCGACGCACGCGCGGCGGCCCCCAGGGGGGATGAACAGACCGTGCGCTCCACTCCCGCAACCCCCTGCTCATGGAGGAATCGATGCGCCAAGAAGCCGACCACCGGGTTCCCGTCCTCATCGTCGGCGGCTCACTGGTGGGCCTGTCCACGTCGCTGTTCCTGGGCCGCCTCGGCGTGCCGCACCTGCTCGTCGAGCGGCACGCCGGGACCTCCGTCCACCCCCGTGGACGAGGCAACAACGTCCGGACGATGGAACTCTTCCGGGTGGCCGGCATCGAGCCGGACATCAAGGCGGCGGCGTCCCTGCTCGCCGGCAACCACGGCATCCTGCAGACCCCGACCCTGGTCGGCGACGCCGGCGAGTGGCTTTTCAAACACATCGACCCGGGCGGGGGCCTGGCGAGGTTCAGCCCGACCGGCTGGTGCCTGTGCAGCCAGAACGACCTGGAGCCGGTGCTGCTGAGGGGCGCCCGCGCCCTCGGCGGGGACCTGCGGTACCACCACCGGATGGAGTCCTTCGAACAGGACGCCGACGGGGTGAGCGCGGTGATCGTCGACCGCGGCACCGACGAGCCCTACACCGTCCGTGCCGACTACCTCGTCGCCGCCGACGGCCCGCGCAGTCCGGTCCGCCGCAGCCTCGGCATCGGCCAGACGGGGCCGGGCGACCTGTTCGCCAACGTGAGCCTCACCTTCCGCTCCAAGCTCCTCGCCGACGTGGTGGGCGAGCGCCGCTTCATCTGCTGCTACCTCACCGACCCCGAAGCCGACGGCGCCCTGCTGCCCGTCGACAACGGGGAGCACTGGGTCTTCCACGCCCCCTGGCACCCGGAGCGCGGCGAGACGCTGGAGGAGTTCACCGAGGACCGCTGCGCGCGGCACATCCGCCGGGCCGTCGGGGTGCCCGACCTGGACGTGGAGATCACCGGAAAGGCCTCCTGGCGTGCCGCCGAACGGGTCGCAGACCGGTACTCGGCCGGCCGGGTCTTCCTCGCCGGCGACTCCGCCCACGAGATGTCCCCGACGGGTGCGTTCGGCTCCAACACCGGCATCCAGGACGCGCACAACCTGGCCTGGAAGCTCGCGGCCGTGCTCGGCGGCTGGGCCGGTCCCGGCCTGCTGGAGACCTACGACACCGAGCGCCGGCCGGTGGCCCGGGCGACCAGTGCCCGCGCCTCGGCCCGCTCCGTGGAGCACAGCCACCCCGGTTTCGCCCCCGCCCCCGGGGTCGGCGGCGGCCCGCGCGGCGGCATCCTCAACGTCGTCCTGGGCTACCGCTACCCCGGCGGTGCCGTCCTCGGGGCCGACCCGGAGCAGGAGATCGTGCCGGACGGCGTCCACCTGACCGGCGAGCCCGGCACCCGGGCCCCCCACATGTGGCTGCGCCGCCTCGGCCGGCGGCTGTCCACGCTGGACCTGTACGAGCGCACGATGGTGCTGCTCAGCGACGCGCGAGGCACGGCGGGCTGGCACGAGGCCGCCCAGCACGTCGCCGCGGAGGACGGCGTGGCGCTCCAGAGCTACCGGATCGGCGCCGGCGACGACGCCGATCTGACCTACGCCCCGGCGGACCCGGACACCGGAAACCGGCCGGCGGACGTGCCGGGTACCGACGGGCCCGGTGCCGGTGGCCCCGGAGCCGGTGGGCCCGGTGCCGGTGGGCCCGGAACCGGCGGCCCCGGAACCGGCGGGGGCGGACCGGCGGCTGGGCCTGCCGGGAACCGCCCGGCGGACGTGCCGGGTGCCGGCGGCCCCGGAACCGGTGGCCCCGGAGTCGGCGGGCCCGGAGCCGGCGGGCCGCCTGCGGGTGGTGCGGCGCAGGCGCCCGACTGGGCACGGGTCCACGGCACGACGCCCGACGGGGCGGTGCTGGTACGGCCGGACGGGTTCGTGGCGTGGCGGGCGCCCGGCGCCGTCCCGGACCCCGCGGCGACGCTGCGGCAGGTCCTGACGACGGTGCTGCGCAGGGACTGAGCACTCCCACGAAACTCAGGGGCCGCCCGCACCGCCCGGTGCGGGCGGCCCCTGTGCCTGGAGCGGCATCCCACGCGACAACCTAGGCCCGGGACCGCCGTTGAGGGTCACGGTGCTTGAGGCGGGGCGCTGCCACGCGCCCGCGGGCGGAATCCCTGCACGCCGCTCGGACCCTAGGGCGCACAAAAGTGCAATCCCCCGGAAGGGGGATGCCGTGGGCCTTAGCGGATGAGTATTCTGCGGCCAACGCCCGTGCTCACCAGGCACTGGCGGCACTTCCTTCGTTGCGAAGCGAGTGCCGCGCAGGGGGTCCATCCAACCGTGGGTGGCCCTGCCCTGCGCGGCATTCGCCGCGGTGGCGAAAGGAAGTCAAGTGAAGATCAGGGATATTGTTCCAGGGCTGCTCGCCAGAAGGGGCAGCACCGGTCACAACTCCAGAGTGGACGAGTGCACGAGTCCGCCGCCGTCATCCAGGGGCGGCCGACGCATTCGCAACATCAGATTCGCACGCGTTGTAAGCGGCATGGTCTTGCTACTCACTTTAGTCAAGGCCGGCCTGAGTGTACTGATTGTTATGGAAGATATTCACGACCGCGGCGGCATCTGCTCCTTTCACGTGGTCCACGAATATCGCTTGACTGAACAAATTGCGTGTCCCACCTTTACGGCTCATGGCAGTTCTTAACAGTCAGTCTATTATCTAGTCGGTTGTTACGGCCGAAAGCCCCTAGCTTGATCACCTAGGGGTTTTCGCGCCCGCCCGCACACGGATCCGGCGCCGTGCCGGTTCCTGCGGTCGGTCCATCAGTCTCAGCCTGCGGTTCTGGGCGCAGACGCGCCAAGCCTGCGCCCCCTGCCCCGTTCCGGTGCTCCCGGCGCCTCATCGGGGACGCGCGGTGCGATCATGCGATTCAGTGGCGGACCAGCGTGTCGATTCCTGTGCGGGGACACTGAACCCGAGCGCGATCCAGCAGCACCCTGGAGACGGACCGGCTCACCCACTCGACCTCAGGGCCACAATGCGCCAGCGACCGCGCAAATCCGCCGCCCGCTACCCGTACGGCTCGCAGATCACAAGCACCGACGGCACCGGGACCTGCCGGATTCCGCGATGACCGCCCGAGAGGAAACCGACGCATCTCCCGCATTCTTCGAGGCCGCACCTCAACCCGGATACAGCCATTGATTCCTGCGGCCCATCACGTGCTCACGGTTTTGCTCGGCCCCAGCCTCAGCCGCGCCCCGCGGCCTCCGCTCACGTGTCGTGCGTCGAGGCCGGCCGCGGGCGGAACGGTGCGGACGGGCCGGTGGGCCGCCAGGGGAAGGAGCCTAACGCCGGCGAGACCCGGCAGCAGCCACCACCGCCCGTACGGCGGCAGCCGGCGCACCGCCCGGGCGCCCGCCGTCGCCACGGGCGCCCGAAACGGCGGAACCCCAGGCCAGGCGGTGCCTGACCTGGGGTCCAGGGGAGCCCCCTGTCGGATTCGAACCGACGACCTACGCATTACAAGTTGTCCGATCTTGGTCCGTTTACGTCCGTAGGCGTCCGCCAAGGAAGCTATTGCCCTGGTCAAACAGGGCAGTACGCTACGGCGGACGCAGGCGGACGTGGCCGGACCAAGCGCCAAAGGAGACTGCAACTGAGACCGGCGGCCCCGGACGTTGGGGCAACCGCCGATGCGGAAGAAGCTTGCGGCCCGCAGATGGACGGCCCCTGAGATCGATTACCACCCTGGGGCTGAACTGTGGCTCTCTCTGGGGCGCGCCCTGAGGGTCAACATCCACCGCCGACCGCCCCCAGGAAGCCACCCGGTCTCTGTTGAACCCTGCTACATGAGGGCATCGTGTGGGTAACAAGGTCACTGGACGCCGCTCACGGCAGGGGAGTCGTCGCTAGGATCGTTGAGCTTTGCAGCAAGAGGGGGGATCGGGGCATCTTGAGTTGCTTGCCAACGTTGGATCCAGGGACCGGCATGCTGCCACCAGGCCGTTACGCAGCTTCGCCGGATGAGTTGTACAGGGCACTTGTGGAATCCACAGGCTCTGACGTGAGACGTCAAATCTGGGAAGAATGGACTGAGCACCGAGCGATAGTCGAGGCACTGGCAGGAGGGATCAGCCGCATGTGGGTAGGAGGCAGCTTCGTCAGCGACAAGCCTGACCCCAGCGACGTTGACGTGACCTACCTGTTGAGTGCGGGGGCCTATGACCGACTGGATCGGGAGACTCTGGCTTTCCTAGACGACCTCACCCTGCGTGGCTGGTGCGTCGAGCAAGGCATGCGTGTGGACGCGCTTCTCCTGCGACTGCCTGAGAGGCTCCCCGTCTCGCAGATGTCGCCGGGCCTCTTGGCTAAGGACTCAAGCGCCTCGTTCAGGGACCTAGGCCTCTACGATGAGGTGTGGCAGTGCATCAGACCGGCATCTGCCCACTCAGTACCCAGTGAGCTGCGTCGAGGATACGTGGAGGTGCTGCTGTGACACCGCGCGTACCGAGGCCTGATCCCACAGACGCCGAGGCCGTTCGTGCTTGGCTAAGAGGAATTCGCAACAACCTCACGCATGGAAGCCGAGAAACGCCAACCACGCCGGCTGAGTTTGCGGAAGTCCAGCGCAGCCGCCTGCTTGAGTCCATCGGAGGCATGGGGGCTCAACTGGAGCGCAGGCGCCTCGATGTGGCTTTGACCGGAGAACCAACCGCCAATCACACAGTGCCTGTTTCAACACTGGGCGCATTCCTGACCAACCTGCAGGAGTCTGTGTCGTCAGTGGCACAGGCTCTGGCGGGGCGTCCCACTAATGCAGCTTCCATTCCTCGTGATATCAGGGACGCTACAGCTCTAAGTGCGGCTGCAACATTTCCGTCATCTTTCGGAGTGGAGTTGTACGGGCCAGACACTGACACCGGCCAAGAAGACCTTTTCGGCGAGCCCTCGAGTAATCGACGGACACTTCTCGACGAAGCCGTAGATAAAGTACTAGACATCGTGGACCTTTCAGAAGGTGCTGGATTGTCGGACGAACTCCTGACGGACCAGTTGGCCCCTCTAGGGCAGCGCTCCATGAAACACATAGCACTGCTCACTGCCGGGCTGACCGACGCTCGAGTCGGCGTACGCGTTGCCTGGCATGCACCGGGCGACGGGATCAGAAATAGCACGTGGAGTCCTGCAGGCGTGCAAAGGGTGCGTTACCTATGCGAGCACAGCGAGTTCACTGAGGCGGAGATAGTGACTATCGTTGGCTGGCTGGGAGCTGCTAGTTCCTTCGACGGCAAGGTGGAGATTCGGACCGATTCAGGGGAAAGGATCCGCGCCAGCACCGGAGGGGAACTTACCGGTCAACTCGATAGGTTCTTCAACAAGCGTGTTGAAGCCGAGGTAGAGGTAACCAAGGTCCGCTTTTCTAGCGGAAGAGAGCGTAACAATTACTCCATCATCAACCTAGGGCATGCATAGTCGTAAATGCTCTACGCTTTCACCGAAGGCGTGCTCTGTACGATCGACAGAGCACGGGGCGCCACATCCGGCATGAAGGCAGCGATATATCGAGGCCACAATCCGCACGGCGGGGGCCTCTACCCGCCCATGATGAAGGGCGGTCACGTCGCATGGACCCCGCTATAACAGCGGCTCTTATCTCCAGTCCAGTCGCTTTGTTGGCGGCAGGGGCTGCATATAGTGCTGGCCACCTGCAAGGTCGAGGCGCCTACCGAGGTCCCGTGGATGCCGTGCGCCGCCAACACCAGCGAGATGCTTACGCTGCTCTCCTCATGGAAGCCCGCACCTACTGGCATAAGACCCTGTGGGGCCATTGTGCACAGCAAGCTGGTGAGCAGTTGGGCATTTCACTGCGGGACAGAGCCAGGCGCCAAGAAGTGAACAGCCGGGCTTTGCGCATCCAAGCTGAAGCATCCACTGAACCTTTGAAACTTGCTACGGCCGTCGTGCAACTCGAGGGACCCGAACATATCGCAGCCATCGCTCAGGAAATCGAGAATCATGCCCACAACGTGCGCTTCGACGCACTCCACGGCGAAGCACCTTACACGCTGTTCGACATGCTAGATGGAGACCCTGCTCCTACGAATGAGGGCCGTAACACGCATCTAGATCTACTGAACGCAATCCACACATTCACGACCGCCGCTCGTTCTCACCTCAACGACGACGGGACGGCGAGACAAAACTGATACGCCACTCTAAGTGCGAGCAGTGCTAGGCGCCGAGACCCTCGAATGTCACCCAATGGCGCCGTTTCAACACAATGAACTCAGGGGGCTCTGTGGACCTTTTCGCAGATGAACAGCTAAAAAAGCACATGGCAACCATCATGCATGCCATCAAGCCTGCTGACCCTGATGACCCGGGGTTCGCAATGACCATCGGTCGCCCCCGCCATCGACTCAGGATGGACCCGGATAGGCTTCCTGTCCCTGGAATCGTCCGAATAGCCCTTGAATTGCTTGAACTGCAAAACCTCGGATTTGGAGAGAAGCTAGCCTGGGAATACGCATTTAAGGCAGACGGCATCTCCTGCTCACTGGCTCATCAGAAATTTGGCCTCCGCCTGTACGTCGATCCTTCCACCCTGCCGTCCGAGGATGACGCTCAGGATCTTCTCAACCGCATCACGAAATTACTGGAAAGCGCACAGCGCAGTCTAGAGAAGCGCCAACTTAGGCAGTTTGCTGATGAGCAAATTCGCCAGGGCCGCTTGACGATCCGCAATCAGCACCGTCGGCTGCGCGAAATTTACGAGTACTTCCAAGAAGGCGCAGCCCTCGCCTTCGCCGGCCAAGGGAGGCTCGACGTCGACCTGCCAAGTGGAGGGCGACGTATCGCTCCTCGGGCGACTGAGGGATTCTATAACACAGTAGCTATGGTTTCCGCATACTTCAGCCTCATAGAGCACACTTTGGTACTACTGCTCCCATTCAAGGGCTTTGATCCCACGGAATCCGCACTGAAGGATTTCATCGGTGAGCGATGGGGAATCAAGTTCAGGAAAGTTTTCAGTGTCGATGCGGACCCAGCAGCAAAGGAGAACTTCGACACTCTCTACCGAATCGCCGAGGAATATCGCAATACATACGGGCATGGAGGGTTCGATAAAAACGGTTCGACTTTTCTGTTCCACATGGAAGATGTTGGAGCCCTCCCGGCCGTACTCAGCGACGTTCGCGGAAACTCACACTTCAGCTTCACCCCTGTCGACGCTGACGATTTCAACGACGTGAAGCTCGCATTCGACTCGATTGACGAATGGCTTAGCAAGGAAGCCGCCCCGTTGGGGATGAGGTGGATCGAGAGTGGTTTGGACGTTTACTACGATGAGAAATTCCGAGAGCAAGTAGCGTTGGCGATGGAGTCACCGGCGCTCTTCGACAACTTCATTGAATACTGCGGCTATCTAACGGATCAGGCTGCCAACATGGATTGGTGACAGGCACCACTGCAGGACGCATAGCCCCTGTGCTGCTCCACTCTGCCTAGCGCCGTGCCGGCGCAAATGGGCTGTCCGCGTCACGAGGTCAGCACCCGCATCTGTGAGGTCGAGTGTCACGGACGCTGGTGGACGAGTACTCGGCATCGCGCCAGCCTGAGACAAGACTGAATTCATCCCGTTCCTGCACGAGCACAAGGCCGGGCAAGAGGAGACGCGGGCCGCCGCCGGCGAGCTGTGGCAGGAGCACGATGTCGTGTTCTCCCGGCCGGACGGACGCCCGCTCGACCCGCGCGCCGACTACGAGGAATTCAAGGAGCTGCTCAAGGAGGCCAGGATCGATGACCGCCGCCTCTACGACGGAAGCCGCCACACCGCCGGCACCATCCTCAACGAGCTGGGCGTGGACATGCCCACGATCATGGAGATCCTCCGCCACACCCAGATCAGCCAGACCCGGCGGTACGTGAAGAGCCGGTCTCACCTGTCCAAGGACGCCATGCGGCGCATGGGCGAGTTCTTCGTGCCCGCCCCGCCGCCCCCACGGATCCGGGCCCCACTGAGACCAGAACTGAGACCGCCGACACCCGCGCGGCCCGCGCCCGGCGCCGCCGCCGCATCCGCTGACGACGAAACCCCAGGTCAGAGACATCTGACCTGGGGTTTCACCGGAGCCCCCTGTCGGATTCGAACCGACGACCTACGCATTACAAGTGCGTTGCTCTGGCCGGCTGAGCTAAGGAGGCGCGCACGGGCGTGCCCGTGCAGTGTACCCGCGTCGCCGCCGCGACCCGTCGAGGATTTCCACGGAGTTCACCGGCCCCGGACTGCTGACAGACCAGGTGAACGCCAGGTACCGTCCTGTGCCAGTTCACCTGTGTGGACTACACCACAACGGAATACACCCCGTCGTGGCTCACCACCTTCCTACAACGGATCGTCCGGCACGTTCCTGCCGGTAGAAGGGGGCCCATTCACCATGGCCACTGTCCAGTTCGACAAGGCGACCCGGATCTACCCGGGTTCCGACAAGCCCGCCGTCGACGCTCTCGACATCGACATCGCCGACGGGGAGTTCCTCGTCCTGGTCGGCCCGTCCGGTTGCGGCAAGTCCACCTCCTTGCGCATGCTCGCCGGCCTGGAGGACGTGAACGCCGGCGCCATCCGCATCGGTGACCGCGACGTGACGCACCTGCCGCCGAAGGACCGGGACATCGCCATGGTGTTCCAGAACTACGCGCTCTACCCGCACATGACGGTCGCCGACAACATGGGCTTCGCGCTCAAGATCGCCGGCGTCAACAAGGCGGTGATCCGGCAGAAGGTCGAGGAGGCCGCGAAGATCCTCGACCTCACCGAGTACCTGGACCGCAAGCCGAAGGCCCTCTCGGGCGGTCAGCGCCAGCGCGTCGCGATGGGCCGCGCCATCGTCCGTGAGCCGCAGGTCTTCCTCATGGACGAGCCGCTGTCCAACCTCGACGCCAAGCTCCGCGTCTCCACCCGCACGCAGATCGCGTCGCTGCAGCGCCGGCTCGGCATCACCACCGTGTACGTCACCCACGACCAGGTCGAGGCCATGACGATGGGCGACCGGGTGGCCGTGCTCAAGGACGGCCTGCTCCAGCAGGTCGACTCGCCGCGCAACATGTACGACAAGCCGGCCAACCTGTTCGTCGCCGGCTTCATCGGCTCCCCGGCGATGAACCTGGTCGAGGTCCCGATCACCGACGGCGGCGTGAAGTTCGGCAACAGCGTCGTCCCGGTCGGCCGTGACGCCCTCAAGGCCGCCGCCGACCGGGGCGACCGCACGGTCACCGTCGGCGTCCGGCCCGAGCACTTCGACGTCGTCGAGCTCGGCGGGTCCGTCGCCGACGCGCTGTCCAAGGACGCGGACAACGCCCCGGCCGGCCTGGAGGTGACGGTGAACGTCGTCGAGGAGACCGGCGCCGACGGCTACATCTACGGCACCGTCCAGGTCGGCGGCGAGTCCAGGGACCTGGTCGTCCGCGTCAGCAGCCGTGCCGTGCCGGAGAAGGGCGCCACGGTCCACGTCGTGCCGCAGCCGGGCGAGATCCACGTGTTCTCGACCTCCACGGGCGAGCGGCTGTCCGACTGAGACGCTCCCGCCGTCCCCTACCGGCTGAACCACCGGTACACCTACGGGTGATTCACCCCGGGTCGACGAAGAGGGCCCCGCGAACTGGCGCGGGGCCCTCTTGCGTTGCCCCGGCCGACCCGGCATACCGCCCATTTCGATCAGCGTGCGTCAACTCCCCGCTTCCCACAGGGGCGTTCGGCATCCCTCGAAGGGGTGACTAAATGTCGCCAAATCATCACTGGGCGCTAACCTCACTCGCGTGAAGCACTCCACCACCCCACAGACGCGTCGCGGCCGGGGCCCCGCCCGCCGGATCGGCCGCTCCCTCGCCCTCGTCCTGCCCGTCGTCCTGGTGCTCTCCGGGACCCTCGCGGTCACCCGAGTCAACTGGTCGGGGAACCCCTCGAACTCGGTGCTCACCGCGTCGGACGCCTCCGTGGCCGACGTCTCCCGGGCCCGCGCCCTGGCCCCGCAGGACGTGCTGCGCGACCGGCTGCTGACGGAGTTGCAGGACAAGGACCCGGGCGTCGCGCTCACCCACCTCCAGCAGGCGGTCAACGGCCGCCCGTCGCTGGCCCGGCACTGCTCCTCGATCGCCCGCACCCTGGGCCGCGCGGCCGTCCGCATCTACGGCCCCTCGCGCGCCCAGTCCTACGCCCGGCCGGTCTGTGACACCTCGTTCGCCTCGGGCGTCCTGGCCGCCCGCAGCTGACCACGCACGGGCCCCCCGGCCGGCCGGCCCCCACCGGACCCCCGGCCGGCCGCCCGCCGAGCCCCGTCCCACCCGGGGCTCGGCGGGGCCCGCACGAATTCGGCCGACCCGTACGGACTCCACCGAGCCCCGCGAGCGCCGCCCACAGCCTGGATAGGGGCGCGCTGAGTCCCGCGAGCGCCTCCCATCCCCGGCCAGGGCTGCGCTGAGCCGCCCGGACTCCGCTGACAGCGCCCGTCGGGCTCCGACGGGGCCTCACATGCCTCTGCCGCGTGCTCGCCCCCCGTCCCCGGCCGGACTGCCGGGTACCTCGCCGGCCGCTGCCGTCCCGGACCGGTCACGGCCTCGAGCCGCCCGCGCGGCGCCACGTACAGTTCGGGCATGACCCATCCGAACGCGGCGTCCCGCCCCACTCAAGCCGTGATCCTGGCCGGTGGCCAGGGCTCACGCCTGCGGCCCTACACCGACGACCGGCCGAAGCCCATGGTCGAGATCCCCGGCACGGGGACCCCGATCATCGGCCACCAGCTCGCCTGGCTCGCCGAAGAGGGTGTGACGGACGTGGTGGTGTCCTGCGGTCACCTCGCCGAGGTCCTGCAGAACTGGCTGAAGTCGGCGGACCTGCCCGTCCGCGTCGTCACCGTCGTGGAGAGCGAGCCCCTCGGCCGCGGTGGCGGCCTGCGTTTCGCCGCCGCTCATCTACCCCACCCCGAGCGGTCCTGGTACGCGACCAACGGCGACATCTGGACCCGCTTCTCGCTGCGCGACATGGCGGACTTCCACACCGAGCGCGACGCGGTGGCCACCCTCGCGCTGGCCCGCCCGCGGCTGCCGTGGGGCGCCGTCAAGACGGACGGCTTCGGCCACATCACCGACTTCATCGAGGCCCCGCCGTCCACCGTCGAGATCAACGCGGGCGTCTACGTCTTCTCCCCCGAGTTCGCCGCCCTGCTCCCCGAGCGCGGCGACCACGAACGCACCACGTTCCCGCGGCTGGCCCGTGAGCGCCGGCTGGCCGGCTTCCCGCTCCCGCAGGGCGCGTACTGGCGTGCCATCGACACGGCGAAGGACCTCACCGAGGCCGCCAAGGAACTGGCCTCGCTGAGCCGCTGACGCCCTCCCGGCGGACCGCGGACACCGCAGGGCGCCGACGCGCCGAGCGCCTCGGCCGGGAACGGCACGACGAAGGGGTCCCGCACGTCCTCGGAGCGGGACCCCTTCGGCTTCGTTGGGGAGCGGCGCCCTATCCCAGCAGCCCGCCCACCAGGCCCGGCTGCCCCGTGGAACCGCTGCCGCCGCCGGACCCGCTGCCGGAGTCCCCGGAACCACCGCCGCCGGTCGAGCCGCCGCCGGAAGCCGGACCGGAGCTGGTGCTGGGCGCCTGCTCGGCCGGGGAGGACTGGCGCCGCGGGGCCTGGCCACCGGTGCCCTGGGTCTGGCTGGGCGAGCCTCCGGTGGCCGTGCCGCTCTCGCGGGCCTCGCCCGGTGCGCTCTCGGGACCGCCGGAGGGGCTGGCCGACGCGCCCCCGCCGCGGCTCGGCGCCGTCGACGCCGAGGGGGACCTGTCGTGCCGCTCGCCGGACTCCTTCGGCAGCGGCGAGCCGGGCAGCTCGTTGCGCGGGGCCTCGCCCGGGCCGGGGACGACCACGCGGTCGGCGTCGCGGACCGCGCCGCCGAGCACCGAGCCCACGAGCAGCGTGAGACCGGTGACGACGAACGTGAGCAGCGCACCGCGGCGCAGCACGTACTGGCGCAGCTCCCAGATGTCGGAGCGCGGGCCGAGCCGCCGCCACGCGGAGGCGGCGAGCCGTCCGTCGACGGAGTACACGGGGGCGCCGGCGATGACCAGCGGGGACCAGGCGGCGAGGTAGATGATGTCCGGCGCGTCGTAGGCAGGGACCGTCTTCCAGCTGACGGTGACGATCAGCGCGGCCGAGAGCAGCGCGCCGAGGGCCGCGGCGACCCGCTGCCAGCACCCGAGCACCGTCAGGACGCCGACGATGACCTGCAGGAAGGCGATCACGAGGCCGGAGCCGATGGGGTGGTGCAGCGCGAACTGGCGCAGCGGCTCGGCGACTTCCCAGGGGTGCAGGGAGTTGAGCCACTTGACCATGGAGCCGCGCTCGCCGCCGTCGAAGTACAGCGGGTCGCACAGCTTGCCCATGCCGGCGTAGAGGGAGATGAAGCCCAGGAAGATCCGCAGCGGGAGCAGGACGACGCCGAGGTTCATACGGCGGCCCGGGTAGTAGGCGTGCCGCGCGGGGTCGTCGCTCTGCCGCCGGGACGGCACCCGTCCGCGCCCGGCCGTGCCGTCGTGCTCGTCGGCACCGAACTCGGGCGTCCCGTACGGCGGTTCGCCGTGGCCCTGCTCCCGGTAGCCGTCACCGCCGTGCGCGGGGGCGGCGTGGGCGGGTTCGTCGTACGCGCCGACGGCGGCCCGCGTGTGCGGCAGGAGACGGGTCCCCTCGGGCGTGCGGCGGGCGCCGACGACCGGGGTCTCGGCGGTCCGGGCGAGGTCGTCGTAGCCGTCGTCGCCGTAGGGCGCGCCGGGGCGCACCCCGACGTCGACGCGCGGGATGACACGGGTGGTCCCGGCGTCGGCCGGGTCGTCGCCGTGCCGGACGCTGCCGGTCCGCACGGCCTGCAGCAGCCGGTGGGCGCCGGTGTCGTCGGGGGCGGACCGCCCGCTCCAGACGACCGGGCGGCGGTGCGCGGCCGCGCCGGTCCGGCCCGCCGTGCCGACGACGGGCATACGGACGGTGTCCTCGGTGGCGCTCATGTGCCGGGCGATGCGCGGGGACCGGGTGCGCGGCGTCGCGGCACCCAACTGCACGCGGAAACTCGCGTGACTGACGATGATCTGCGCCGGGTCGCTCGGCACCTTCACCATGCTCAGCGCGGGAGCGTCGTCGTGTCCCGACGAGCGGTCCCCCGTGGGTGTGCGGGGTGTTCTGGTGTCCACACTCATCTAACCGAGTGATGTCGGGTTAGGACACTGGCGCCGCGCGTCGGATGTGTCCGGACCCCGTCAAGCTCGCCGTGTTCGCCCGCATCCACGCGAGTGGGTGACCGCGGGGACGGCTGTGCGGGCGTCCGGGACGACGGTGCGGGCGTCCGGCGCCGGGTGGTTCAGGCACCCGGCCCCGGACGGTTCAGGAGCGCCTGCGGGACGCCTCGTACAGCACGATGCCCGCCGCGACACCGGCGTTGAGGGACTCCGCGCCGCCCGGCATCGGGATCCGCACCCGCACGTCGCAGGTCTCGCCGACGAGCCGGGACAGGCCCTTGCCCTCACTGCCGACCACCACGACGACCGGCCCCTGCAGGGCCTCCACCTCGCCGAGTTCCGCCTCGCCGTCCGCGGCGAGACCGATCACCGTGATCCCCGCCTTCTTGTACGCCTCCAGGGCGCGCGTCAGGTTGGTGGCGCGGGCCACCGGGGTCCGGGCGGCCGTACCGGCGGAGGTCTTCCAGGCGCCGGCGGTCATACCGGCCGCGCGCCGCTCGGGCACGACGACGCCGTGCCCGCCGAAGGCGGAGACGGACCGGACGACGGCACCCAGGTTGCGCGGGTCGGTCACCCCGTCCAGAGCGACGATCAGCGGGTCCTCGCCCTCGTCGTGGGCGGCGTCGACGAGGTCCTCGGGGTGGGCGTACTCGTACGGCGGCACCTGGAGGACGAGGCCCTGGTGGTTGAGCCCGTTCGTCATCCGGTCGAGCTCGGGGCGGGGGGCCTCCATGAGGTTGATCCCGCCGCGATCGGCCGCGAGCTGGAGCGCCTCGCGCACCCGCTCGTCGTTGTCGATGAACTGCTGGACGTACAGGGTGGTGGCGGGCACGCCCTCGCGCAGCGCCTCGACCACGGGGTTGCGGCCGACGACCAGCTCGGACGTCGACCGGCCGCCACCGCGGCGCTGCGTGCGCCCCTGGACGCGGCGTGTCTTCGCCTGGGCGGCGCGCTGCCTGGCGTGTCCCTTGCGCATCTCGGCGGGGGGTGTGGGGCCCTTGCCCTCCAGGCCCCGGCGCCGCTTGCCGCCGCTGCCGACCTGCGCGCCCTTCTTGCCGGACATGCGGCGGTTCTTCGGGGCCATGACCTACCTGTCTCTGTGTCTCTGCGGTGATGAAGCGTTCGTGGGTACGGCTGTGCGGTGTGCACGGCCCTTCGGCGCCGTACGTCTTGGCGGTGTGCCGTCCGGGGGGCCGGGCGGCACACCAGGTCGCGGGGACCGGCGGGCTCAGCGCGGGCCGAGGCTCCAGCGCGGTCCCTGGGGGCTGTCCTCGATGACGAGTCCGGACTGGTTGAGCTGGTCGCGGATGGCGTCCGCGGTGGCCCAGTCCTTGCGGGCGCGGGCGGCCTCGCGCTGGTCCAGCACCAGGCGGACCAGGCTGTCGACCACGCCGTGCAGGTCCTCGCCGCGGCCGCCCTCGCCGGCCCAGTGCGGATCGAGCGGGTCGAGGCCGAGGACGCCGAGCATGGCACGCACCTCGGCGAGCCGCGCCACGGCGGCCTCCTTGTCGTCGGCGGCCAGCGCGGAGTTGCCCTGCCGGACCGTGGTGTGCACGACGGCCAGTGCCTGCGGGACACCCAGGTCGTCGTCCATGGCCTCGGCGAAGGCGAGCGGCACCTCGGCGGCCGGCTGGACCACGCCGCCGGCGAGCTCCGCCACCCGCTGCATGAAGCCCTCGATCCGGGCGAACGCCGACTCGGCCTCGCGCAGCGACTCCTCGCTGTACTCGATCATCGAGCGGTAGTGCGGGGTGCCGAGGTAGTACCGCAGCACGATGGGGCGCCACTGCTTGACCATCTCGGAGACCAGCACCGAGTTGCCGAGCGACTTGGACATCTTGTCGCCGGCCATGGTCACCCAGGCGTTGTGCACCCAGTACCGGGCGAACTCGTCGCCGTAGGCCCTGGCCTGGGCGATCTCGTTCTCGTGGTGCGGGAAGACCAGGTCCAGGCCACCGCCGTGGATGTCGAAGGCGGAGCCCAGGTACTTGTGCGCCATCGCCGAGCACTCCAGGTGCCAGCCCGGCCGGCCGTCGCCCCACGGCGTCGGCCAGGTCGGCTCACCCGGCTTGGCCGACTTCCACATGGCGAAGTCGCGCGGGTCCCGCTTGCCGGTCTCGCCCGCCCCGGAGGGCTGCTGCAGGTTGTCGAGCTCCTGCCGGGACAGCTGCAGGTAGCCCGGGAAGGAGCGCACGTCGAAGTAGACGTTGCCGTCGGCCTCGTAGGCGTGCCCGCGCTCGATGAGCGTGCGCATCATCTCGACCATCTCCGGCACGTGGCCGGTGGCGCGCGGCTCGTAGGTGGGCGGCAGGCAGCCGAGCGCCGCGTAGCCCTCGTTGAAGGCGCGCTCGTTGGCGTAGGCGATCGACCACCACGGACGGTGCTGCTCGTGGGACTTGGCGATGATCTTGTCGTCGATGTCGGTGACGTTGCGGATGAACGTCACCTCGTAGCCGCGGTACGCGAACCAGCGGCGCATGATGTCGAAGTTCAGGCCCGACCGGATGTGGCCGATGTGCGGTGCGGCCTGCACGGTGGCGCCACACAGGTAGATCGAGACACAGCCCGGCTTGAGCGGGGTGAAGTCACGGATCTGCCGGGCGCTGGTGTCGTACAGGCGAATGGTCACCACTCCAGAGTAGTGGGAGCGGGGCAGTGCCTCGCGCCCCTTTTCCGTCCGCGGCGCCGTTTCGCGCCCCTCCCGGCGGTGCCGGGCCGAGGGCGGGAACCGCTCGGGTCCGGCCGTCAGAGGCTGCCGACCACTTTCTGCGGCGTGATGCGCACCACCACGCGCTCGGCGTCCTGGCCGGAGGCCGGGTTGAACTCCGCGTAGTCCTTGCCCGTGTACTTCCGGCTCAGCTCGTCGATGAGCTCCTGGCCGCCCTCGGTCGTCATCTCGGCGGTGCCGCGGATCTCGGCGTAGTCGTAGGGCGACTCGGGGTCCACGACGACGAGGCCCACCCGGGGGTCGCGGTCCAGGTTCCTCTTCTTGCGCCGGTCGGCGGTGGTGGACAGCAGGAGCTGGTCGCCGTCCCGCTTCACCCACACCGGGGACATCTGCGGGCGGCCGTCGGGCTGGATGGTGCCCACGACGACGAAGACGGGCGTGTCGAGCAGGGCCTTGAGCCGGTCGGACAGGGCGGCGGGCATGGGCACCTCCGGGGGACCTGGATCAGCGGTGACCGACAGGGTACCCACGAACGCGCTCAGCTCACCCGCACCACGAGTGCCGTGGCGATCGCCATCAGTCCCTCGCCCCGGCCGGGGAACCCGAGGCCGTCCGTCGTCGCGCCCGAGACGGACACGGGCGCGCCGGCCGCCTCGGACAGGATCCGCTGGGCCTCGTCCCGCCGCTTGCCGATCTTCGGCCGGGGGCCGACGACCTGCACCGCGACGTTGCCGACGCGGAAGCCCGCCTCCCGCACGATCCGGGCGGCCTCGGTCAGCAGGGTGACCCCGGAGGCCCCCGACCACTGCGGGCGCCCGGTGCCGAAGTGCTGTCCGAGGTCGCCGAGGCCGGCGGCGGAGAACAGCGCGTTGCACGCGGCGTGCGCGACGACGTCGGCGTCGGAGTGCCCGGCGAGCCCCGGCCCCTCGCCCTCCCACCTCAGGCCCGCACACCACAGCTCGCGGCCCTCCTCGAAGGCGTGGATGTCGGTGCCGATGCCGACCTGGGGCAGCGGCGGCTGCCCGGCGGTCTCAGAAGCCATCGTTGAGCCTCCGGCGGGCCAGAACGGCCTCCGCGAGGACCAGGTCGAGCGGGCGGGTGACCTTGAAGGCCTCCTCGTGGCCGGGCACGGCCACGACCCGCTCGCCGAGCCGCTCGACCATGCTCGCGTCGTCGGTGACGTCGCCGGTGACCGTCTCGTGGGCGCGGACCAGCGTCGCCCGGTCGAAGCCCTGCGGGGTCTGCACCGCGCGCAGCCGCGCCCGGTCCGGCGTCGCCGCGACGGGCTCCGGCCCGCCGGGCGCCGCCGCGGGCCCGACCTCCTTGACGGTGTCCGCCAGCGGCAGCGCGGGGACGACCGCCGGCGCACCGTCACGGACGGCCTCGATCACCGCGTCGACGGTGTCCACCGGCACCAGCGGCCGGGCCGCGTCGTGCACCAGGACGATGTCGTGGCCGGGCGGCAGCGCGTCCAGACCGAGCCTGACCGACTCCTGACGGGACTCCCCGCCGGGGACGACGAGGAAGTCGGTTCTCTCGGGCAGGGCGTGCGCGTCCAGCAGTGACTTCACCTCGGCGGCGCCCTCGGGCGGGGCGACGACGACCACGAGGGAGACGGCGCGCGAGGCGGCCATGGCGCGCACCGCGTGGATCAGCATCGGCGTGCCGTTCAGCGCGCGGAGGGCCTTCGGGGCACCCGGACCGAGGCGCACGCCCCGGCCGGCGGCAGGGATCACGGCGGCGACGGAGGCCCCGGCGGGCGCTCCCGCGGGCGGGGGGAGCGAATCGTCAGACATCGGTTCCTGTCAGGTTTGTGTGCTCGGCCTACCTGGGTATGGCCCCTTGCAGTGCCCCCGGCCGAGACCGGGGGAGTACCGGGCGTGAGACCTTGACCGGACCCTTTCCGTGACCCTGGTCGAGGCGACCGCCCGGGCCGGCCACCTCGGTGCCGGTGGCCCCTCCCCCCGCCGCGTGACGGGGGTGGCGCGTGTGCGCGGGTACGAGCATGCCGCAGCGCCCGGCGACAGCGAGTGTGTCATCGGGCACCGCGGCAGGTGTGCTGAACTGAGGCGGGTGTCGCTGCCTCGCGTCAGGACGCGAGGACCTCGTCGAGCAGGGCTTCGGCCTTGTCCTCGTTCGTGTTCTCCGCGAGAGCGAGCTCGCTCACCAGGATCTGGCGGGCCTTGGCGAGCATGCGCTTCTCACCGGCGGAGAGTCCGCGCTCGCGCTCACGGCGCCACAGGTCACGCACGACTTCCGCGACCTTGATGACGTCGCCGGAGGCGAGCTTCTCCAGATTCGCCTTGTAACGGCGTGACCAGTTCGTGGGCTCCTCGGCGTACGGAGCGCGCAGCACCTCGAAGACCCGGTCCAGCCCGTCCTGACCGACCACGTCGCGCACGCCCACGAACTCCGCATTGTCCGCCGGCACGCGCACCGTCAGGTCACCCTGGGCGACCTTCAGCACCAAGTAGGTCTTGTCCACGCCTTTGATCTGACGAGTTTCGATGGCCTCGATCAGCGCGGCCCCGTGATGGGGATAGACCACGGTGTCGCCAACCTTGAACGTCATGTGACAGGTACCCCTTCCGTGGCTATCCAGGGTAACACGGATACGGCGTCTTCTGAATGGCGTTTTCGCAGGTCAGGGCATATCTCGGGGCTTGACAACTGCGACAGGGACGTGCTTCGGGAGGGGTGCGGAGGGCGAGGGGAAGCAGGTATTCGCAGGTCGGAGGGGCTCTGCAAGGCAGGCGAAACGCGTACGCTACACGCATCCGGCGCCCGCGCCAAACGACTGAAACTCCCGTTTTGCCCGGTTCCAGATGTACGACTCCCGCTACTCCGTTCGGTGAGCTGAGTCGCGTCCCGGCCGAATCCGGGGAATTGATCACGGCGGCCGGCACGCCGCCGGATGATCGCCCGGTGATCAATTTCCGGACCCTGGGACGCGCATTCCGGCACGGAAATCCGGGGCGCCCATGGGCTATGCGACGGCTTCTCATGTGAATGGCGAGACTCCCGGGGCCGAAGTGACTCATGAGTCGGCCCGGGCGACCAGCGGGACGGCGGAAACACCGCCCACGGAAGGGGCCGAGAGCGCCGTTCGCGGGGCGTACGGGCGTGTGAACGCGGGTAGAGGCGGGTCGGGTGCGGTGGCGCGAGAACGGCTCGGTAACCTGTGGCCGCTGACAGACACTTAGGGCGGCTTTATCAGGGGGCCGTCCTGCTCCGCCCACGTTCAAGGAGTTGCCGCCGCCGTGAGCAGCAGCCTTCGACGCGGCGCCCTCGCCGCCGCCGCCATCGCGTTCTCGATCGCCTCGCTCGCCGCGTGCAGCGCCGGCAACAACGCCGAGACGCTCCAGGTCAGGCCGGACAACCTGACCGTCACGGCCGGCGACATCAAGATCCAGAACGCCCTGGTCATCACCCAGCCGGACGCGCAGACCAAGGGCCCGGCCGCGATCTCCGCGACCGTGTTCAACAACGGCCGCGCCGACCAGACGCTGGACTCGATCAGCGTCCAGGGCAACGGCACCGCCCGGCTCTCGCCCGCCAAGGGCACAGGCAAGGTGACCGTCCCGGCCGGCGGTTACCTCGTCCTCGGCGGCAAGGGCAACGCCTCCGCCATCCTGCTGGACCCGGGCAAAAACGTCCGGGACGGCAACGTCCAGAAGATCACGTTCACCTTCAGCAAGGCCGGTGCCGTGAGCATGAGCGCCCTGGTCGTGCCGGCCGTGAGCTACTTCGGCGCGTGGGGCCCGAGCGAGATCCCCGCGGCGCCGGGCGCCTCCGGCTCGCCGGCCCCCTCCGGGTCCGGCGAGCCGTCCCAGCCGGCGTCCGGCGCGCCGTCGGAGTCCGCCTCCGGCGCCCCGTCCGGGGAGAACGCCGCCGGCGCCACCCCGGGCGACTCGGCCTCGGGGACGCCGGCCGGCCAGTAGGGCCCGCGTACGCCGCAGGGCGGCACCCTCCGTGGTGAGGGCGCCGCCCTGCGGCGTACGCGGCCGCACACCGTCCGTGCCGGCGCCTCCGGGGAGCCGGACGGCCGTACGTGCGCGGGCCGTGGTTCCTACGGCTCGAACTTGTAGCCGAGGCCGCGGACCGTCACCAGGTACCGCGGCGCGCCCGGGTCCGGCTCGATCTTCGCGCGCAGGCGCTTGACGTGGACGTCGAGGGTCTTGGTGTCGCCCACGTAGTCGGCGCCCCAGACCCGGTCGATGAGCTGCATGCGCGTCAGCACGCGCCCGGCGTTGCGCAGCAGCATCTCCAGCAGGTCGAACTCCTTCAGCGGCAGGTCCACCTTGGAGCCCGAGACCGTGACGACGTGCCGGTCGACGTCCATGCGCACCGGGCCCGCCTCCAGCGCGGCCGGAGTGACCTCCTCCGGCTCGCCGCGGCGGCGCAGCACCGCGCGGATGCGGGCGACCAGCTCCCGGGAGGAGAAGGGCTTGGTGACGTAGTCGTCGGCCCCTATCTCCAGGCCGACGACCTTGTCGATCTCGCTGTCCTTGGCGGTCACCATGATCACGGGGACGTTGGAGCGGCCGCGCAGCTGGCGGCAGACCTCCGTGCCGGGCAGCCCCGGCAGCATCAGGTCGAGGAGGACGAGGTCGGCACCGTTGCGCTCGAACTCGTCGAGTCCGTCGGGCCCGGTGGCCGCCACGGCCACCTCGAAGCCCTCCTTGCGCAGCATGTACGACAGAGCGTCGGAGAAGGACTCCTCGTCCTCGACGACGAGCACTCGGGTCACGGAAGGACCTCCGGGGCGACGGGAAGCGGTTCATGGGGTGAGTCGGGGGATCCGCCGCGCATCGAGCCGGCGGACGGCCCGTCCTCCTCGTCGAGGACGGGATGCTGCTGCGCGCGGTCGCGGGCCGCGCCCGCCTCCGGCAGCCGCAGGGTGAAGGTGGAGCCCTGCCCCTCGGCGCTCCACACCGTGACCTCCCCGCCGTGCGAGGCGGCCACGTGCTTCACGATGGCCAGGCCCAGGCCCGTGCCGCCCGTGGCCCGCGAGCGGGCCGGATCGACACGGTAGAAGCGCTCGAAGACGCGCTCCTTGTCCCTGTCGGAGATGCCGATCCCCTGGTCGGTGACGGCTATCTCGATCATGTCCCCGCCGGGCGAGGCAACCCGGCGGGCGGCGATGCCGACGCGGGTGCGGGCCGGCGAGTAGTTCACGGCGTTCTCCACCAGGTTGCCCAGGGCGGCGGCGAGCTGGCCGCGGTTGCCCCAGACGTGCAGATCCGCGGCGTCCGCCCGCCGGGCGTCACCGCCCCCGGCCGCCCCCCGGACGCCGCCGGCTTCCACCGGGCGGGCCTCCCGGCCCGGGTGGATCACGGCGGCCATGGTGATCTGCTTGGTGCCGGCCGCGTGCCGGCAGCGGTCGACGGCCTCGTCGACCAGTTCCGCGACGCCGACCGGCTCGGCGTCCTCGAGGGGATCGTCGTTCTGCACCCGGGACAGGTCGATGAGCTCCTGCACCAGGTTGGTCAGGCGGGTGGCCTCGATCTGCATCCGCCCGGCGAAGCGCTGCACGGCCTCCGGGTCGTCGGAGGCGTCCATGACGGCCTCGGACAGCAGGGACAGCGCGCCGACGGGGGTCTTCAGCTCGTGGCTCACGTTCGCCACGAAGTCCCGGCGCACCGCCTCGATCCGGCGGGCCTCGGTCAGGTCATCGACCAGGAGCAGGACGAGGCGGGAGCCGAGCGGCGCGACGCGCGCGGAGACGGCGAGGGCCTCCCCGCGTCCGGTGCCGCGCCGGGGGAGGTCCAGTTCGACCTGGCGTATCTCGCCGTCCCGCCGGGTGTCACGGGCCATCTGGAGCATGGGCTCGACGGACATTCTGCCGCCGCGGACGAGACCGAGCGCGTAGGCGGCGGAACTGGCCTTGACCACGGCGTCGGCCTCGTCGAGGACGACGGCGGAGGAGCGCAGGACGGACAGGACGGTGTCCACACCCGGCGGGAGCACCGCGTCCGTGTGCAGGGAGCTGCGGGTCGGGCGTTTCTGCTCGCGCTCGCTCCAGCGGAACGCCAGCATGGCGATGACGCCGGTGAGTACTCCGGCGATCGCTGCCGCTGCGGCGACCGCCGCGTTCACGTCCATGCGTCCAGGTTAGGCATGCGCTGCGAGGTGCCCACAGCCGCCGGAGCACCGGCTCGAACACTCGTCGCCCAGAGTTCACCTGGGAGCCAGGACCGGTTCATCCGGGAAGACGGAAACCGACGCGTACGGGCCGGAACGTGGAAGCGTGGGGTTCGAGCCGCCGGCTTCACCACGGCCCCCGGCCCCCGGAACCCCCCGACGAAGACGCACGAGAGGGAACCCTGATGCGGGACGCGTACCACGAGGAACTGGACTCGATCGGCGACGGTCTGGTGGAGATGGCCCGGCTGGTCGGGTCCGCCGTAGGACGCGCCACCACGGCCATCCTCGACTCCGACCTGAAGCTGGCCGAGAGCGTGATCGAGGCCGACAAGAAGGTCGACGAACTGCAGCACGACCTGGAGGCCCGGGCCATAGCCCTGCTGGCGCGGCAGCAGCCGGTGGCCACCGACCTGCGCATCGTGGTGACCTCGCTGCGCATGTCGGCGGACCTGGAGCGCTCGGGCGACCTCGCGCAGCACGTGGCGAAGCTGGCCCGCCTGCGCTTCCCGCAGCGCGCGGTGCCGCAGGACCTGCACGCCACGATCCTGGAGATGGGCCAGCTCGCGCAGCGCCTGATGGCGAAGGCGGCCGAGGTGATCGTGACGAAGGACGTCGACCTGGCCCTGCAGCTGGAGCAGGACGACGACGAGATGGACCTGCTGCACCGCGCCCTCTTCCAGCACCTCATGGACGACCGCTGGAAGCACGGCATCGAGACGGCCGTCGACGTGACCCTGCTCGGCCGCTACTACGAGCGCTTCGCGGACCACGCGGTGGCCGTCGCGAAGCGGGTGGTGTTCCTCGTCACCGGCGAGCACGCGGACGAGCTGCAGCAGGACATCCAGCCGGTCACGGGAGTCGAGGGCGCCTGAGAACCGGCGCCGGCGGCGGCCGGCCCGCGCTTCGGGCGCTCCGGACAGGCGCGCCGGCGGGTGCCCTGGGTGGGCGCTCGGGGCGGTACCCGGCTGCGAGTGAGCCACAGTGCGCCGTTGATGCGCCCGGCGGAGCGGGCATGCAATGGGCACAGGCACCAGCCTCGAGGAGGACCCATGGCCGAATCGCCCAGCACCACGCCCGACCCCGCGCAGGAGCGCGAGACCGACCGGCCCGCCGAGACCAGGAGCCTCCCGCTCTTCGGCGCGTGCGGCTGCGGCTCGGGCTGCGGCTGCGGGTGCCAGTCGGGCGGCCCCTGCCAGTGCGGGTGACGGCGTAGCCGCACCCCCGCGTACGGGAGCGCCCGTACGACGTCGAAGGGCCCGGTGTCACCTCCGTGGTGCACGTCGGGCCCTTCTGCGTCCACCCCCGGCCGGTCCCCGCGCCCTGGGACCAGCAGGCCCGGCGTGCCCGGTATGAGCCGCACTGCCGCTCCTGGCGCCCCGGCCAGTGGGCAACCGGGCAACGGGCCGGCCTCCTCGTTGCGTCCCATTTGATCGGGGCATGGCAATCATGTCCCAGGGCGAGGGGAGACCGGGTGGGTACGAGCGGGTTCGCCGCGTGGGTACGGCGCTTCGAGGACGAACACCGGCGCAGGCAGGATCTTGGCGACCCCGACTGGGAGCTCGGCGCCACCCTGCACCCGGCGGTGTGGGCCGGCATCCGGCGCTTCCAGGTGGGCGAGGACGGCGACGGCGCCAACCTCGTCGCCAAGGCGGACGACGCCGGGGACCCCGACTACGCGCGGGCGGTGCGGCTGTTCGTCGCCGAGGAGCAGAACCACGCCCGCCTCCTGGCCCGGCTGCTCGCGGCGGGCGGCGTGCCCACGCTGACCGGCCACTGGAGCGACACGGCCTTCGTGCGGCTGCGCCGCCTCATGGGCCTGCGCACCGAGCTGCTGGTGCTGATGATCGCCGAAGTGATCGCGCTGCGGTACTACCGGGCGCTGCGCGACGGCGCCGACGATCCGCTCACCGCGGACGTGGCGCGGAGGATCCTGGCCGACGAACAGCGCCACGTCCCCTTCCACTGCGAGCGGCTGCACGCCTCGCTCGCGGAGCTGCCCCGCCCGCTGCCCCGCCCGGTCATGGCGCTGTGGCGGCTGCTCCTGCTCGCGGTCTCCGTCGCCGTCGCCGCCGACCACGGCCGCGCACTGCGCCGGCTCGGCCTCGGCCGCGCCCGCTTCGTGTCCGAGGTGATGGCCTCCTCGCGCGTGGTGGCCGCCGACGTCGCGACGTCCTCCCGCACGGCGACGACCGACGCACTGGACCCGTCCCACAGGTGACCACCAGCGTCTGGACCCGCCCGGCAGGTGACCACCGGCGTCCTGGACTCGTGTCCCGGGCGACCAGCGGCATCGGTGGCTCGCCCGTGCCGGATGGCCACGGTGTCCCGGCCTCGCTCGTCCCGTATGGCCACCGGCGTCATGACGTCCTCCCCCGCGGTGGCCACAGCGGCGCCGGAGGCGCGTCCGGGCGCTCCGCCGAGCACGCCCGACACGGCCCGGCGCGGACGGCGGATCCGCTGACACGTCGGCCCGTTACCCACTTACGGGTGACGGCCGCCACGGCGCCGGGGTGGCGCGGTATGGCGGCTTTGCGCCGTGGTGCCCGTACCGGAAGGGCCGGGCGGACTGACAGGCCGTCAACCTGACACCCCCAGCGGGTGAATGGTCGATACAGCCGAGAGTCACGGAAATATGGACGATGTGTAACACGAGACCTGTATTCACATCATCACGGGCCGAGACGGACAAGGTGTGGATGTGCGGCCACCTGGCCGCCATCCGCACCAGGCACAGCCGGCGCACGGCTCCACCCCGTGACCGGAATGTGCCCGCATTCGCAGGGAGAATACGTGACCGTTCCCGCTTCCGTGATCGCCCGCCGTCTGGCTGCCGCCGTCGCCGCGGCCGGCGCCCTGGTCGGTGCGGCGACGCTGCCGGCCTCCGCGGCCGACCACGCACGCCCGCACCGTGAGCAGGTGCAGATCAGCAACGTCCACCACGACTCCCGCGGCCGCAACGACCGCTCCAGCCACTCCTTCATCAGGGAGTACGTGGTGCTCACGAACAACGGCCGCCACGCGGTCAACCTGGACCGCTGGACCCTGTCCGACCGGGCCGGTCACACCTACACCTTCCACCACTACCGCCTGAACGGCCGCTCCAGCGTCCGCGTCCACACCGGTTTCGGCCGCGACACCAGCACCGACCTGTTCCAGGACCGCCACAACTCCGTGTGGGACCGGCGTGACACCGCCACCCTGCGCGACAACCGCCACCGCGTCGTCGACACCGTCTCGTGGGGCAGCGACTGGCACCACCACAGCGCCCGCCGCTGACCGACCGGCAGCGTGGGATGCCCACACGGCACCCACCTGACGTCACGCCCCTCCCGGCGGAAAGCGCCGGGAGGGGCGTTCTTCTGTGCGGTCCGCGGCGCCGCTGCCGGCGGCAGCCGGCGTGGGCGCGGCTCGGGTCACCGTCGGCCGGTGACCGGGCCGCTCACGCCCGCGGGAGCCGGGCACCGCATCGGACGCCGCACGCTGGTCCACCGCGGATCACAGGACAGCCGTCAGCCAGCGACGGAGCATCGCGCGGCACCTGACCTCGGTCTCGCCGCAGCCTCTGGAGCCCCACGACCGGCGCACGAGGGCCGCACCTTGATCACGATAACGTGACGACCCTTCATTGAAGCCACAACCACCTTCACGGCGACTTCGCTTCCTGTCATGCTCCTCCGGCCGAGACCAGCACCAGCAGGCGGGCGTGGGCTCGACCCGGTGACCGACGCTCACCCCGGCGCCACTCCGGGCGCCGGGGTGCTCCTGGCAGCCTGAATGCGGCAGCCGGTCCGCTCACCGGCTCCCGCACCGTCCCGCCGGGAACGTTCCCGGCGGGACGGTGGCCTGCAGTGCTCGAACAGTCGTCCACCGGCCGTCGTGGACGCACCCCGAGCAGGCGGGAACGACGCCGCTCCGGCCTGCCCGCGGTGCCCGTAAGGGGCGCGATTTCCACGGCCAGAGGGCCCTCAATAGCACAATCAGGACGAATAGACACCCCTCACCGGATGGAGCAGCATGGGTCCGGAGGGAGGTGTGAAGATTGCGAATCCTTGGGCGCAGGGGGTGCCGCTGACCGGTAAACGCCCAGGTGGAACGATCCCAAAGCGATCACAGCCATGAGCTCAGACGATCTCGCTTTCTCTTCGGTGACGGTGAAGAGCCGACCGTCCGTACACATCGCTCTCCTCGGCGGTTTCGACCTGCTGGTCGACAACGACCCGGTGACAGTGCCGGCCGGCTCGAAGCGACTCCTGGCGTTTATCGCGCTCAACTACCGCGCCTCCGTCCCTCGGTCCCTGATCGCCGGAAGCCTGTGGCCCGAGGCATCCGAGCAGAAGGCGTACACGAACCTCCGGGCGGCGCTGTCACGCCTGCGCGACCTCGGCCGGAAGGCACTGGACGTCTCCCCCAGCGAGGTGCGCCTCGCGCGGGGGGTGTCCGTCGACCTGCACCACGCCCGGTCGTTGGCCCAGCGCATACTCGACCCCGGCGTCCCCGCCGAGGACCTCGGCCTCAACGCGGCGACCGTCGATCAGCTCTCGGCCGATCTCCTGCCCGGCTGGTACGACGAGTGGGCGTTGCTGGAGTCGGAGCACTGGCGCCAGCTGCGCCTCCACGCCCTGGAGAAACTGGCGGGAGAACTCATCGCCGCCGAGCAGTTCGCCGGGGCGGTGACGGCAGCCCATATCGCTGTCCAGGCCGACCCACTGCGGGAGAGCAGCCAGGCCTCGCTGATCCGCGCCCACCTGGCGGAAGGCAACCTGGCGGAGGCACTCGGCCACTTCGAACGCTACACGCAGCTCCTGCGCAATGAGCTGGGCCTCCGCCCGACACAGCGGCTGCGCCGGCTCGTGGCCGAACTGCGGCAGTCGTATCCCAGTGGCGGGTTCCTGCACTAGCGACGACGATCGATCCCGCAAACCCGCCACGGTTGCCCGTGGCGGGTTCGCCGCGTCGAGAGGTGCCCTAGAAGAGTCCACCGAGCGCCTGGTTGCCCTGGTTCACCGGACCAAGCCCACCGATCGCCTGGTTGCCCTGGTTCGCACCGAGACCGCCGACCGCCTGGTTGCCCTGATTCGCACCGAGACCGCCGAGCGCCTGGTTGCCCTGATTCACCGGACCAAGCCCACCGATGGCCTGGTTGCCCTGATTCGCACCGAGACCGCCGACCGCCTGGTTGCCCTGATTCACTGGACCAAGGCCACCGATGGCCTGGTTGCCCTGGTTCGCACCGAGACCGCCGACCGCCTGGTTACCCTGATTCACCGGACCAAGCCCACCGATCGCCTGGTTGCCCTGGTTGGCACCGAGACCGCCAATGGCCTGGTTGCCCTGATTCGTCGCACCAAGACCGCCGACCGCCTGGTTGCCCTGGTTCGCACCGACACCGCCGACAGCCTGGTTGCCCTGATTCACCGGACCGCCGCCACCGATGGCCTGGTTGCCCTGATTCACCGGACCGCCGCCACCGATCGCTTGGTTGCCCTGGTTCACCGGACCGCGACCGCCGATGGCCTGGTTGCCCTGGTTCACCGGACCGCGACCGCCGATGGCCTGGTTGCCCTGATTCACCGGACCGCGACCGCCGATGGCCTGGTTGCCCTGATTCACCGGACCGCGACCGCCGATCGCTTGGTTGCCCTGGTTCACCGGACCGCGACCGCCGATGGCCTGGTTGCCCTGATTCACCGGACCGCGACCGCCGATCGCTTGGTTGCCCTGATTCACCGGACCGCCGCCACCGATCGCTTGGTTGCCCTGATTCACCGGACCGCCGCCACCGATCGCCTGGTTGCCCTGGTTGACGGGCCCACCACCGCCGATGGCCTGGTTGCCCTGATTCACCGGACCGCCACCGCCGATCGCCTGGTTGCCCTGGTTGACGGGCCCACCGCC